>JAITKY010000241.1 GCA_031278135.1 Prevotellaceae bacterium
TTAATTGAATTTAATTGGAATTTAATTTATTTGTATATCTTTGCGGCGGAAACAGACGAGTTTATTTGTATCGTTTTTCTTCGTAAAGTTTTGTCCCGTCACTGATTAGCGGACTTTCCAGCGGCAAAAATCGGCATTAAAATTAACTTACTTGTTTAGATTATTGATAAGTTATGACATTTAAAGAATTAAACATTTCGGAGCCTATTTTAAGCGCTCTGATCAAAAAAAAGTACTCATTGCCTACGCCGGTTCAGGAACAGGCAATACCTGTCGCTCTTTCGGGACGCGACTTGCTGGGTATAGCACAGACAGGAACAGGTAAAACCGCCGCTTTTGCAATACCCGTTATTCAACAACTCAGTCAGCAACAATCGAAAAGCGCTGAACGAAATATTCAGGCGCTGATTATGACTCCGACACGTGAATTGGCAATTCAGATAGACGAATGTTTCAGTGATTATGCAGGATATACCAGTCTGCGTCATACGGTAATATTCGGTGGAGTAAATCAGAAACCGCAAGTCAGCGTCTTAAAGCGAGGAGTTGATATACTGATTGCAACACCCGGACGTTTGCTCGATTTGATTAATCAGAAATACATTAATCTCAAATATGTGAAACACTTTGTTCTCGACGAAGCCGACCGTATGCTCGATATGGGATTTATACACGACATCAAACGAATATTGCCCATATTGCCAAGACAGCGACAGACGCTTTTCTTTTCGGCGACCATGCCACAAGTGATAGCAACCCTTTCGCAATCGATCCTGAACAATCCGGTCAGAGTGGAAGTTGCTCCGGTATCGTCTGTTGTGGACACGATCGAGCAACATTTGTATCTTGTCGAAAAACCACAGAAAAATCAACTCCTGATCGACATTTTGCAGAAAAAGAAAAGATCGGCGCTGGTATTTTCGCGCACTAAACACGGAGCCGACAAAATCGCACGGACGCTGAATAAACAGGGAATCGGCTGTGAAGCCATTCACGGAAACAAAACGCAGAGCGCACGGCAACGAGCATTGACCAATTTCAAATCGGGTAAAACTCACGTCATTATAGCAACCGACATCGCTGCAAGAGGAATCGACATTGCCAATCTCGAAATGGTGATCAACTACGATATGCCCGACGTGGCGGAAACATACGTCCACCGTATCGGACGAACCGGACGCGCCGGTAATAGCGGGACAGCTTTAACTTTCTGTTCGAAAGAAGAATACTCGATAGTGAAAGACATTCAGAAACTCACCGGAAAGAAATTAAACACAGTGGCAGTACCTGTCTGAAATATAAAAGTATAATCATAAATAAAAATAACGCTAATGGCTATATCATCGAATAAAAGAGAAATACAGAAGAAAAAAGAGCAAAAACGCAAAGACAAACAGAAACGTAAAGAAGAACGTAAAGCGAACGGTAGCCGGTCGTTAGACGACATGATTGCATACGTAGACGAAAACGGCATCTTTACCGATACGCCTCCAAATCCGCTTCTAAGACAGGAAGTTGAAGCCGGAAGCATAGCGGTGTCAACGCCCAAAAAAGAAGACATCGAAGAGACGGTATTAACCGGCCGTGTCGAATTTTTTAATCCCGACAAAGGATACGGCTTTATCAAAAACACCGCCAATATCGACAAGTATTTTTTCCATGTCAGCAACGCTCCGGACAATATCGCCGAAGGAAATATGGTCACCTTCGAATTGGAACGGGGAAAAAGAGGTATGAACGCTGTAAAAATCGTTCTTAAAAAATAAAGCATAATAAGTTTGTAAGCATAATTTTTCCCTATTTTTTGAACAATTATTAATATTGTTTGTTTTGTTATATCCTCCGAGTGTAAACTTGGAGGCGAATGAATAAGATAAATGAACGATTAATTAATTAAAAAGTATTATGGCAATTGTGAATTACACAGGGATTAAAGAAGAGGGAGCAGCAGCGATTGTTCCCGAGTTAGGCAAATTATTAGCCGATTTACAAATCTTTTATGCAAACATGCGAGGCTTTCACTGGAATATCAAAGGGAAAGCATTCTTCGCATTACATGCAAAATTTGAGGATCAGTACGACTATCTTGCCGAAAAAGTTGACGAAGTAGCCGAACGTATTCTTATGCTTGGCGGAACGCCCGAAAATAAATTCTCGGAATATCTGAAGATATCTTCGATAAAAGAAGTATCGGGAGTATGTTGCGAAATCGAAATTGTGAACTCTATTTTGGATTCATATAAGACGATTATCGCAAAAGAAAGATCAGTAGCATGTCTTGCCGATGAATACTGCGATGAGGCTACAGTGAGCTTGTTAAGCGACTACATCAAAGAGCAGGAAAAAACTGTTTGGATGTTTGCATCGTATTTGGCAACGCAATGTAAAGATTCGAAATAATGAATTGTATTTTAAATTAGATTTAACAGTTGATTGGGGTGTCCACCTTGGATGTCCCTTTCTTTTTTTATTTTTAATGAGAAGAGACATTAACAAATACGGTTTTTCGACACGTGCGGTACATGCCGGAGAAGAGCCAAACTATGCTGAAGGAGCTACAGGAGACGTCATTACACCTTTACATCTGACCACAACATATGCGTGGCACAATCCTGCGAAACCGGTTTCGGAATACGATTATGTACGTTCGTCGAACCCGACGAGGAAAGCATACGAAACAAAACTTGCAGCGCTCGAATATGTCAAATACGGACTTGCATTTGCTTCGGGAATGGCTGCCGAAAACGCTGTTTTGCAAGCGTTGACGGTTGCGGGCGACCACATTATCGGTTTCGACGACCTCTACGGTGGCACTCGACGACTGTTTGACAGTGTTTACTCACATCTGTCGGTTTCGTATATCGACTTTAACGATTTGGCTCTGTTCGAAGCAACTGTCAGACCCGAAACAAAAATTGTATGGATCGAATCGCCTACAAATCCGTTGACGAAAATCTGCGACATAGCAGCCGTCGCCGAAATCGCTCACAAACACGGACTTCTTGTTGTGGTCGATAACACTTTTCTGTCGCCGTATTTCATGAAACCCGCTGCTTTGGGAGCCGATATCATCGTTCACAGTACAACGAAATATATTGGCGGACACAGCGATGTGCTTGGAGGAGCGGTGTTGATGTCCGGCGACGAACTCTACGAAAAAGTTAAATCGATACAGAATAATTGCGGCGCTGTGCTTTCGCCGTTCGATTCGTACCTTAACATGCGTGGACTCAAAACCTTATCGCTACGGATGGAGCAGCATCAACGAAATGCCTTTGCAATAGCCCGTTTTCTCGAAAATCATCCCAAAGTCAATAAAATGCTGTATCCGGGACTCGAAAGTCATCCGCAACACGAACTGATCAAACGTCAGGCTACCGGTTTCGGAGGTATGCTTTCGTTCGAACTCAAAGGTAAACTCGAAGACGCCGAAAGGTTTATGAACAAACTTGTGCTGTTTGTAACCGCCGAAAGTCTTGGAGGAGTAGAGTCGCTTATCGAATTGCCGGCTAAAATGACGCATGTACATGTCGATAAGGCAGTACGCAATGCAATCGGTATAACCGATACTTTGATGCGTGTTTCGGCAGGTATCGAGGATGCAAAAGACTTGATTGCCGATCTGGAACAGGCGCTTGAGTAATTAAAAGTTAAGAACTAAGAATTATCAATTTTATGTTGAGATGGAAAAATATCGCAAAATACTCTCAAAATATTGGGGATATCCGGCGTTCCGGGAACTGCAGGAAGAGATAATATTTTCTGTTGCCGAAGAAAAAAAGGATACGCTTGCACTTATGCCCACCGGAGGTGGTAAATCAATAACATTTCAGGTTCCGGCGATTGCGATGGAGGGTATTTGTCTGGTAGTTACTCCACTCATTGCTTTGATGAAAGATCAGGTCGAAAATCTCAAAAAACGAAATATCAAAGCCCTGATGGTTCATTCCGGAATGACCTCCCACGAAATCGATATAACGCTGAATAATGCTGTTTTCGGCGATTACAAGTTTCTGTACCTGTCGCCCGAACGTCTGCAAACCGAAATATTCCGCATCAGGATGGAACGTATGAACGTCAATCTGATAGCCGTTGACGAATCGCACTGTATTTCGCAGTGGGGATACGATTTCAGACCTTCGTACCTGCAAATCGCCGAAATACGCACAATCGCTCCCGACGCTCCCGTGCTGGCTTTGACAGCAACTGCAACGCCAAAAGTGGTCGATGATATCATGGAAAAACTGCATTTCAAAAAACCTAATCTGCTGAAAAAAAGTTTCGAGCGTACAAATTTGATATACATCGTCCGGACAACGGAGAATAAACCGGCTTATCTGTTGAATATTCTGCGAAAAGAACCGGGTTCGGGAATTGTGTACGTCCGCAGCAGAGGAGCGACGAAAGAAATAGCGCAAAGACTTCAAAACGAAGGTATTTCGGCAGATTTTTACCATGCAGGCTTAAGTCCCGAAATGCGCAACTCCAAACAAGACGATTGGCAAAGTGGGCGAACACGGATAATTGTCGCTACAAACGCGTTTGGGATGGGTATCGACAAGCCGGACGTGAGGGTGGTCGTTCACACCGACTTGCCGGATTCTGTCGAAGCATATTTTCAGGAAGCCGGAAGGGCGGGACGCGACGGGAAAACAGCCTATGCTGTCCTGCTCTACAACAAAACCGACAAAATCAAGTTCGAACAGCGTTTCCGGACAGAATTTCCTGCTATCGACCAGATTAAAAACGTATATCAATCGGCATGCAACTATCTCCAAATTGCTTATGGGGCAGGAAAAAACAGTTCACATTCGTTCGATATAGCAAGTTTTTCGCGTACATACAAATTTTATCCAACGACGGTTATCAGCGCTTTCAAATTTCTGCTGAAAGAAAATATCGCCGAACTGACGGAAGAAATCAACAATCCTTCACGCCTGTTTTTCACCGTCAACAGGGACGATTTGTATAAAATTCAGATTAATAACCCCGATATCGACAATTTTATTAAAGGAGTGTTGAGGATGTACACGGGTTTATTCAGCAATTTCGTGAATATCGACGAGGCTTATCTTGCCAAAGTGATGTTTAAAACGAGAGACGAGGTGTATAAGATGCTGGTGCGACTGAATAAAATGAAAATCGCAGAATATATTCCACAACGAAGGTCGCCGATGATGATTCTTCACGAAGAGCGACTCGATAGCCCTAATATCAGGATTTCGTCCGAAAATTATCTATGGTCGAAAAACAGATATACCGAACGGATGAACACAATGCTCGCATATTCCGAAAACGAAATGGAATGTCGCAGTGTGCAACTTCTTGCATATTTCGGGGAAAAAAACGCTCCCCCTTGTGCTAACTGCGACGTGTGCCGACATAGAAACGAATTGAATATTACTAAATACGAATTCGATTCTATTGTCGAAAAAATAACGTCGATACTTGCCCAAGAGCCTTCTACTATCGAAAACATTGTCAAACAAACCGAAAAACCCGACAAAACAATCAAAGTAATTCGCTGGCTCATGGATAACGAAAAAATATCCGAACAAAAAAATATCCTGAAATTAAGAACTTAAAAATAAAAAATAAGAACTCCGCCTACTTCGAAAAAAGTTTTTTTATAACAATTTTTGGCGAAAGTAAAAAAAAAATTTCAATATGTATTCATTTGATTGGCAGGTTATTGAGGTTTCAGTAAAAATATTAATTTAAATCGCTGTAATTAAAAGAATATCAGGCATTAAGATGTAAAAAATGTCGAAATAGTACCATAAATATTGAAATAATGCTATTGATTTTTTTGTTGCATTTAAAAAATTGTTTATATCTTTGCACCATTAATTAGTAATTATTTGACATACATAATAATTTAGATTTATGAGACATTGT
>JAITKY010000248.1 GCA_031278135.1 Prevotellaceae bacterium
TTAAGATTGTCATCAATAATACTTTTGGTCTTTCTTTTTTGTATCCAGTCAAACAGATAGAGCATCATCGAAGGATTATACACTCTGTGTTCACCGGCTTCATGAAAAAGATAGCCATTGTAAAACAATTCCATATCAACATTAATCATATTCTGATCAATGCCTGCTTCTTTCATAACCGTATTTACCTCTTCCGAAGTAAACCCTAATATTTCATTATATTGTTCATCAAGCGATATATTATTGGCAATATTGAAACCACTGGTGACATCGTCGAGCATTACGGGTGTAATTCCGGTAAGGATAATCCGGTCAACTACCGTATCGCAACCTTCCTTTAATGTTTCGTAAAAATCTCGTATAACGCCGTTTGCCCAGATTAAATTGCGATACATATCGTCGCCTTCGTAAGTTCCCAAAGCAATAAGGTCATTAGCGACATGGTCGTATTCGTCAATGACAATATAGATTTTTTTACCGGCAGATCCTGCTGCGCTATATGCTTTCCATAAAGAAGCGACACCCGGCTGTTCTGAATCTATATGTTTATAAAAATCCGGTTCCGGAATAATATCTTTATATCTGTACAAAAAAATCCTAACAAGATCCTGTATCTTCTTTGAAAAAGAAACTTTGAAATCTGTTGCATTCGAAGTATCCAGTCCCGAAAAATTAAAGTTAAGAACCATATAACTGTTCCGTTTTGGTGTAGGATGTTTGCCGATATACAGGTCGCCGAACAATTGGTCAAACTTATTTGCCTGATTAATGTCATAATAATACGACAGCGTCGAAAAAAACAAACTTTTCCCGAACTTACGTGGACGGGTAAAAAAAAGATTTTTGTTTCCTTCGTTTTCCAGCAATTCGATATACCGTGTTTTGTCGATATACACATAATTTTCGGTCCTTAGACTTTCGAAATTCGTATTGCCGTATGGCAGTCGTTTTATTACCTTTCTGTCCATGACTGTTATTAAAATTTGCCACAAAGGTAATACAAATTTTTAAATTTTCACTTCTTTTGCTGTTCCGCCCGAATATGTTCCGCCGGTGTTGTAACCGTTGACCGTTGTTCCGCCGCTGATGCTTCCGCCAGAAAGCAGGTTGTATGAGCCGCTTACAAGTCGCGGGTCGGAGAAAATAACAGTTACGGTCGTCCCGGTTGTTGTTCCTGCAATCACGGGGATATTGAACAGTAGCAGTGTTTCGTTTGTAACGTTTTTGAGAGCGATGGCGCTACCTGCCGAACCTTGAATACGAACAGAATGCTGTTGTCCGGCGGGATTGGTCGTCGCCATGCCTCCGCCATGCGTACCGACGATTATTCCACCGTTGACCTGAAAATTACGTTCGGCATCGAACGCTTCGCCATCGCCACGGATACCGTTGGCAATAGTCCGTCCGCCGTTAATGGTCAGGGGACCGTTGCTGTCGATTGCATCTTGTCCCGACGCTGCACAGAAGATGTTTCCGCCGTTGATGACGATTCCTGTCTCGGCGTTGATACAGTCGTCGTAAGTGTGAATATCGATGTTTCCGCCGTTGATTGTCAGCAGACTTTTGCTTTCGAGTCCTTCGCCGCCTTCGTCTTTTTGCGTGCAGTTGATAAAGATCGTTCCGCTGTTGATGTTCATATTACCTTCGCACTTAATGGCTTTTGGATTGGCATAATCGGTTCCATTATCGCCAAAACCGCCGCCCGCTCCTGGTCTGCTTCCGCTACCGCCCGACACATAGAACCGTTCGCCCGATGTTCCGGCAACTAAAACAAGATCGGCATTGTTTGCACCCTGATTGCCAACAGTTATCGTTCCGTCGGCGTTGATACATTTACCGCCCGTTCCCGAACTACTGCAAGTGATATTTCCGCCAAGTAATGAGATGTTTTGGTCGCTTTTGATACATGTCGCCGTGTAGGAATCGGGCGAGCCTGTTGTGGCAATATATGTTTTACCATCGCCTGCCACACTGATGTTAATAACGCCGCCGCGAATTACGATATTGCCATCGGCTGATATGCCCTTTCCACCGTCGGATGTCGCACGGCTTTCGATTTGAATTGTCCCGCCTGTGACGGATACGTTGGCATCGCTTTTTATGGCCGTGCAGTACGAGGGGTCATAGCCGCTTTCGACTGCTTCGAGAACCGTCGCACCCAATGTGACGACGGATATATTTCCGCCGTTGATTGTGATATTGGCTTTACTGCTAATTCCTTTCGACTGTGCGCCCGACACGTTCATGACAATGACTCCGCCGGCAACGGTTATTCCTGCGTCGGCTTTGATTCCTTTTGTGTCATCGACGGAAGAAACGATACGGATATTTCCGCCTGTGATTTCCGCTGCGCCCGAACCGGCATCAATGCCGTCGCCCGAAGCAGTGATACTCAACGAGCCGCCCGACTGTACGAATCCGACTTCCGCATGAAAACCGTCGGATGCCGCCGATGTGATTTCGATATTGCCGCCACGTACCGTGATGTTCTTTTTGCTGCTTGCAATGGCATGTTTCGCTACGCCACTGACAACGAGTTTGCCATAGCCTTCAAATTCGAGCGAACCGCTTTTGCTTATCAGTGTGGCGTTTTCTTCGTTAGTCGAATTGTCGGACAAAATGCTGGAGCCTTTCAGTTCAACAATCGTCACACCTTCGTTTTTCGTAATCTGGACGGGCGGAAGTTCTGACGCGGATGCAATCACAGCGCTGTTCAGCGTCAGGCGTACAGTGTTCGGCATAGTCGCATTGTTCTGAATCTTTAACGAGCCTCCGGAAGTTGCGCCGGAAACATAAAATTTGACGTCTTCGGACGAAGATGAGGCAATTGTGACATCGGCGCCCTTTTTCGTCACCGTAACACTGCCGTCGGAAGGAAGATTGCCTACAGTCGCATCATTACCGGAATAAAAAATGTTGATAGCATTCGCATCTATCGTAATCGTTTGTAAGGTAACGTTCAATCCTGCAAGATTGGAATTATCGACGGTTACATCGAAAAGCGTTCCCGTTTCGTATCCGTCGAGAGCGATAACGATATTGTATGCACCGGCGGGAATGTCGCTAACCGAATATTCGCCGGCAGCATTGGCTGTTGCCGGCTGTCCGACGCTGGTGTTGTCGCTTGCTTTAATGATTTGTACCGAAGCACCAGCCGCCGCACTGCCGTCGGGTTTGATGACAACACCGCCAATAGAATACGTCGGAACCGTAATTTTCAGGAGCGTAATGTCCTTACCTGTTATGTCTGCATCGACAATTTTCACTTCGTCAATCAAACCTGTTTCATAACCGTTGAGTGTTGCCGTGATTTTGTAACTCCCTGCACTGATGCCCGTAACGATGTATTCACCGGCAGCGTTTGTCGGCGATTGACCTGCATCGCTATTATCGGAGACGTTCACAATCATGACCGACGCTCCCGAAGCAGCGCCACCGTCCGATTTTGTAATTACACCGCTAACATTGTACGTTACAGATGTTTCTTCTTTTTCTTCTTCCACCGTTTTATCCGATTTCCGGCATGACGAAAACGACAAAATACATGCTGCAATAACAATGAAATAAAACGCTCTTTTCGCAATAGAAAAATTTCTCTTTTCCATGATATATACCTTTTAAATTAAATAATTAATAATTATACAATATTTTTTCTGCAAAAATACCGCTTTGAAAAAAAAGTTGAACAGAAAAAATATTCAAACGGAAAAATAAATCTACCAAACGGAAAAAAAGCAGACGAATGTGTTTTTTTACTTTTGATTTTTGTCAGAGCAAGCTGGATGTTTCATAATCATGACCCTACCATGAGCATTAAACACATTGTAAATCACACTCAGTACACTTATTCGTGCATACCGGCAGTCACTACAAGTTGATAAAAACTATCGGCAACAGTTCAAGTTCCGAAGATATAAATGCCACAAAAGGAGAACTGAGTCAAAAAAAAAGGATATTTTCATAATACAAATAAAAAGCAGACCTTTGCATAATGAAAATAGAATTAACAGAGGAAAGATTATCTGAGTTGAAACAATATCAACGTAATGTAAATGGGACAGA
>JAITKY010000138.1 GCA_031278135.1 Prevotellaceae bacterium
TTTTTCCTTTGAAAAGGTCCCCGGCAGTCGTAACCGGGGTCTTTTCAAAATTCTGACAAAGTCGGTTTGAGTCAGTTTAGTTGATTAGGTCATCAGAAAGGCAGGTCGTCAACCGTATCCTGAGCCGTAATATCCGTTACAATAATGTTCGGCTGTTTGACATCGTGTTGAACACTTTGCTGAGAATTATTATAATCCCTGCGGCTCAACACCTTCAGGGTTTCAGCAACAACTTCTGTAGTATATCGTTTCTGACCGTCGCGGTCTTCCCATGATCTGTTTCTGAGTTTACCTTCGACTAAAATTTGGCTGCCTTTTCGGACATATTTTTCGACCGATTCAGCCAATGCTCTCCAAAAAACGACATTGTGCCATTCCGACATTTCCCGCCATTCTCCACTGCGGTCTTTGATCCGTTCCGATGTTACCACAGGTAGGGTAATTACCGCCACTCCGCTGTCCAAGTGACGGATTTCCGGGTCTTTACCCGCGTTTCCAATTAAAATTACTTTGTTATAAGACATATCTTTTAATACTACATTAACTATACATACAATTTGTTAATTTTCGACATAAAGGTAAAACATTTTTTCGATCTGTTAACATATTTTCAAAAAAAAATGTTAAATTGCTGATATTTAACGGATTTTTTTTAGTCGGACAGTAATAAATCTGTTTCTAATCGTTGCGAAAACGCTAAAAAAGGTCAAAAAATCGCAACTATTTTGACAGTCGATAGAGTAGCGACACCGAAAACATTAATTGTGTGGAATTTATATATCTGTTTCCTCTATTTTCGGGGGTAGATGGATTGCGTAAAAACGAAAAATTGTAATGATACCGACACTCTGCCTGAATCTCGAACCGATAGATTTCGATTCCCAAACCTCCGCCTCCGGTAATGCCGTATTCGAACCGCCTGTCGTATTCGTCAAAGACATATTTCTGTGATTCTTCGCCTGTTACCTGAACGTTACGATCAAGAACATACCCGACAAAAACTCCGCCCGTCACATACGGACGAAACATTCCAAACCTGATAAATCCCTGTGCCATAAGCGGTAGTTCAAATGATGCGATCCGGTATGTGGTTTCGGGAGTCATCGATATCGTGTCTATCATTTTGATATACCCTTTGTTGATATAATTCATTTCGACCTGTAAAGCAGCGTATTTTTTGTGTTCGTAGCGGTAAAGTATTCCGGGACTGAAAGTTTTGAGCGCTCTTTTGTCGAAATCGGGCAATGAACTCACAGAGTTAAATCCCTGAGAGCCTTTAACGCCAACATAATGCTGTGCATAAATGCCTGTTGAACTTAACATTATCAAACAAAACGGGCTAATTCCCCAAAAAAGGAGAATTAACCGTTTTATTTTATGTTTTGCTTTCTGCATCAAAGGCTTTGTTTACTTTCTGCTTCCACAGAATTATTAATTTTCTTAATCAAACCCTGTAACACGTTTCCAGGTCCGAGTTCTGTGAACGAAACGGCTCCGCCGGCAATCATGTTTTGCACCGATTGTGTCCATCGTACCGGAGCAGTTAATTGTCTTACAAGATTTTGTTTGATGATTTCCGGTTCCGTATGAGGTTGTGCGTCGATGTTTTGGTATACCGGACAAACGGGCGAATTGAATACTGTCGTCTGTATCGCTTCTTCGAGTTCGACCCTTGCCGGCTCCATCAACGGTGAATGAAATGCCCCGCCAACAGGAAGAACAAGAGTGCGTTTGGCTCCTGCTGCTTTAAGTTTTTCACATGCCTTCTCGACTGCAGCGACACTGCCGGAAATAACCAACTGTCCCACACAGTTATAGTTGGCAGGAACAACAACGCCGTCGATTTCGGAACATATCCGCTCAACAGTCGAATCGTCGATCCCCAAAATCGCAGCCATAGTCGAAGGTTGTTGTTCACAAGCCTTTTGCATGGCTGTAGCACGAGTTGAGACTAATTTCAAACCGCTTTCGAAATCCATTGCGCCTGCCGCCACCAAAGCCGAAAATTCGCCAAGTGAGTGTCCTGCAACCATATCGGGCTTAAAGTCAGGATATATCTTTGCGAGAATTACCGAGTGGAGAAAAACCGCCGGTTGTGTAACTTTCGTTTGTTTAAGGTCTTCGGCTGTTCCATCGAACATGATATCGGTGATTCGGAAACCAAGAATATCGTTTGCTTGTTCGAATAAATTTTTTGCTGTCGTCTCTGTTTCATACAGATTTTTTCCCATACCCGGAAACTGTGCTCCCTGTCCCGGAAATACAAATGCTTTCATTTTCAATCTATAACAATTATTTTGGTAAATTAAACGCAATTTTAAGTTCTTCCATCTGTTCCAGCGACATTCCGTCCGGCTCGAAACCCATTTGTTTGGCTGTCAGATATATTTGCGCCGATTTCGAAAGTGTATCTACCATATCGAAGGCTTCGAAAATGTTGTCGCTGACAGCGCATATTCCATGTTTTTCCCACATAACTACGTCATATTCGTCAAGTTCCTTAATTGTCGCATCCGCCAAATCGAAAGAACTCGGCAAAGCATAAGGAATGATTCCCAACCCTTTAGGACAAAAAGCCCTCGTTTCGGGAATCATGCTCCACAGAAGATAGGTGAGTTTGTCTTTTTCGAGAAATTCGGGAATATGTGTCATCGCAATCAGGTCGATAGGATGAGTGTGCAACGCTGCTTTGTACGTCGAACCTTTGCCTATCAGATAGTTGTGCATCAACAGGTGAGAAGCAAGTTCCGATGTGGGTTTTACCGGATTGTCGGCAATGATTACATAATTGCTGCAATCGTCCAAAATACGGATTACCGAGCCGTTTTCCATCGGTTTACGCGCCAAATCACGCATTCGCCTGTTCGTTCCCTTGCAAAAAAAGTAACAGCCTTTCAGATTCGGAAGCGTCCTGCCTATCGGCGTTATATCGCTTATAGCCTGCATGTTCCTTATTTCATCATCTACCAAATCAGTTATATTGACAGTGATGTTTCCTCCATTACGTTCTGCCCATCCCTTTTGCCATAAATATCCGGCAACTTCCGCAACATCAGCAACTTGTCCGGCAAGTGAAGGGCGATTATCCAATATCGATTTCATATTTCAAATACTTATATATCTACTAAAATTTTACGGCGCAAAATTACATTTTTTTTTGAAAATCGATAAAAAAGATCGATACGCTCACAATGATGGACGCTCCGGAAACACGATTAAGCGTAAACAATTTTCAATTCACAATAACGACTTCCGGTTCGATTTTCACGCCGAATTTGTCGAAGACTTTGTCTTGCGCCATTTGAGCGAAAGACATCAGTTCCTGAGCCGTTCCGCCGCCGTAGTTCACCAGTATTAGCGCCTGTTTGTGATGCACGCCGATATTGTTTTGACGGTATCCTTTTAGGGCGCAATTTTCTATCATCCAACCGGCGGACAGTTTTACTTTGTTGCGGGAAGCGTCCGTAGAATCGGCAGGATAAACCGGTATCGACGGAAACTGTTCCAGCAATCGTTCGGCTGTTGTACGTTCGACGACAGGGTTTTTGAAAAACGACCCGGCGTTGCCGAGTTCTTTGGGGTCGGGCAATTTCGTTGCGCGGATGTCGAGAATGGTTTGCCGGATATTGCGAAGATCGATTTTGTCGTATTTAGCGAGTTCGTCTTTCAGATTTCCGTAATCGAGTTTGTACTCATGTTTTTTCGACAGTTTGAATGTTACGCAGGTGATGACCGTTTTTTGTTTCAGACTGTTTTTGAAAATGCTGTCTCTGTAAGCAAATTCGCATTTGGAGTTTTTCAGCAGGAATGTTTTGATGTCGTCGATAAATATTCCGTTCACGGTGAAAATTGTATCTTTCACTTCCATTCCGTAAGCGCCGATATTCTGCACCGGTGCAGCGCCGACGGTTCCGGGTATTCCGGAAAGATTTTCGATGCCGCATACTCCTTTATAATTAAGGAACGAGGTATAACGGACAAATTTGTCCCACTCAAAGCCTGCGCCGACATCTATAAAAATATCGTTATCGTTTTCGGAAATAATATTTATCCCGTTCATTTTCGGACACAGCACAAGTCCGTCGAAATCTTTGGCAAAGACGACATTATTTCCACCGCCAAGTACGAACACGGGAATATCATGTTTTTTGGCGTAGGCGAGCAGAGCCATAATTTTTTCGTCCGAATCGGGAGCGGCAAAATAACGGGCTTTTGCCTCGAACCCAAATGAATTGAACGCTTTAAGCGATTTATTTTCTTCAATGTTTTGCATAATCTTTTTAATTTACAAACTTAATCGATTTTGGTCGATTAAATATAATACTCTGATGAATCAACAAGTCCGGCGCGCAGGGCGTATTTTACAGCGTCGTGCACGTTGTTGATTTCGAGTTTACGGAAAATATTTTTCCGGTGTGTATTGATAGTGTGGAAACTAAGGTTGTGTTCGTATGCGATTTCCTTAGTTGTTTTACCCAGCGCTATTTCGTGTAACACCATACGTTCGCTTGCTGTCAGTTTGTCGGACATCTGATTTGGAATGTCTTCGCGAAGTACTTGTGAGGCAAGGTCACACAGATAGATTCTGCCGTTTGCCATACGTTGCAGAGCATTGGAAATATCGTTTACCGAATCGGTTTTCATCACTACGCCGAACATATTTCCCGACATCAGAACCTGACGAAGGAAATATTTTGTCAGTTCGTCGGAAAACAGTAACCAGATCGAATCGGGGTACTTTTGTTTGGCGTTCATCATCTGAAAATCCGAAAAATCGAACAGTGTATAATCCAAAATAACCGCCGCATTGGGGTATATTGACAGCTGTTCCATCAGTTTTTTTCGGTTCGAAACCCGTATAATTTCGTTGGCAATAGCCAATTTGCCAAGAAGAGAAATAATCCCTTCGCTGGTAATGTCTTGATTGTCTGCTAATATAAATTCACGCATATGTCCACAATTTTAAAAATGCAAAAATACCACAAATATGCTATTTCACAATAAAAAAATGTACAGTACTTTTGCACAATTAAATGTTCTATTAAAATAGTAATAATTATGGCAAAAATTTTTCAACATTTGACCGATTTAATCGGAAACACTCCATTGTTAGAACTTTCCTCTTACGGAAATTCTAAGTCGATTGATGCTCGTTTGATTGCGAAACTCGAGTATTTTAACCCCGCGGGCAGCGTGAAAGACCGTATTGCTCTGGCGATGATCGAAGATGCCGAAAAAAGCGGAATCCTGCAACCCGGCGCAACTATCATCGAGCCTACCAGCGGAAACACAGGTATTGGACTGGCATTCGTTTCGGCAGCAAAAGGATACAAACTGATCCTTACAATGCCCGAAACGATGAGCCTCGAACGGCGTAACCTGCTCAAAGCATTGGGCGCAAATCTGGTGCTTACGCCCGGCAGCGAAGGTATGAAGGGGGCTATTGCAAAAGCCGGAACGTTGCGCGATGAAACTCCGGGAGCCGTCATCCTTCAACAGTTCGACAACCCGTCGAATCCGGCAATTCATTACAGCACAACTGCCGAAGAAATCTGGAACGATACCGACGGAAATGTCGATATCTTCGTGTCGGGAGTAGGGACAGGAGGAACGGTCAGCGGTGCAGGACAACGTTTGAAAGAACTGAATCCGAAAATCGAAGTTATCGCTGTCGAACCGGCTGATTCGCCGGTACTGTCAACGGGTAAAGCCGGAAAACACAAAATCCAGGGCATCGGCGCAGGATTCGTTCCCAAAAACTACAACAGCGATGTAGTGAACCGTATCATCACCGTGTCGGACGACGATGCTATCCGTACCAGCCGCGAACTCGCCAAAACCGAAGGGCTGCTCGTCGGAATATCGTCGGGAGCAGCGGCGTATGCCGCAACAACTCTGGCATTATTGCCCGAAAATAAAGGCAAAACTATCGTCGCAGTATTGCCCGACACAGGAGAACGTTATCTCTCTACTATACTGTACGCATTCGAAGAATATCCGTTATAGTATTTTTATCAGCAAGTTTGTTTATTGCGCCCCGACTTTATCAAGCCGGGGCGCTTTGCATGTTTGCGACTTGGTTGTTTTCTCCCGAGCCATAACGCACAGAGAGGCACAGAGAAAAAACTCTGTACCTCTCATTTATACGGGCTAAAAATTGGAGATGTTTACAGTCTCAGACTGATTCTCAGTTTCAGTCCGATACTTAGCAAATTGACTTTGTCGGTCAGAACGGTATTGAGGACGCTACTGTATCTGAACGACGATTCGTTAGCAACGTCGTATTCCAGAAGATGCCGGTCGTTTACCTTTTGGATACTGTTCAGTCCGTAGTCGAAGTACAAGCCTGTGTACAGACCGATTTTGTCGGTCAGGGCAAAACGTACGCCCGTTTCGAGAGCCAGTGACGCTGAAAATCCAAGATCAATATCCCGACTTACGTCCGGAAGTTTTGCGTTATTGACAAAACCATGTTGAGGAAGATTCACATAAGTAATATCTTCGTGAGCGTAATATCCGAGAGTAGTGGCTGTTCCGGGAGTTATATCCGCTTTGGCGGTTACAGGGAATCCCAATTTAAACCCTCCGGAGGCAAAGAACCTTGTTGAGCCGCCGCCGAGAGGCAAACTGTACTGCGCCATTAACGGTATCGAAAACAACCTGATACTCTGTGCTTCCTTGTAGTTGTTCACAGAATACGTAAACCGCAACAGATCCTCGCCCGTGCCGGTAGTGTATTCTTTCGACAGTCTGTCGTAAGACGCTTCGGAACTGTACATCGTCATTTCGACGCCCGTAACTATTCCCAGCGAAGGGTTGATATTAAAAGTATAACCCAATCCGGCGCCACCGCCGATGCTGTTGCTCTTGCTGCCGTTACCGTCAAGCGTATAGCCGACAGAAGAATAGCCTCCCAAACCGTAAATCGACAGTTCGTGTTTCTGCACATCTTTCTGCACATTCTGCGCTGTTGCAATCGCTGTAAAAATCAACAGGCTGCAAACTGTTAAAAATATATTTTTCATCATTTTAATCTCAATAATAACTGTTTATAAATTAAAAAATGGCGGTGCGGAAAACTGCTGCACTGCGGATTCAACACCGCCATAATTATTCATCATTTAATTCCTTAGTTTACTACTATTTTTACCGTTTCACGGTTACCGTCTTTGCTGGTTATCTGCAACAGATAGATGCCCGGAACAAATTCCGAAACGTCGATACTGTTGATCTTTGTCGGCAATGGCAACGCCGATTTAACAAGCGAACCCTTTATGTCGTAGATATTCAACACGCTGCCGGCAAACGATTCGGGTAAATCTAACGATACCTTTTCGCTGCGTGAAACAGGGTTGGGATATGCTATGATTTTCGCCGAACTCTTTGTTTCGATCGTAGCGCATACTTTATGCACCGTCTCGATACTGTCGCCGGTTGTGGTCGTGACTTCGGGGTAGTAATCGTTAACATCCTCTGTGCCGGACACAACGATAAACTCGCCTTCGCCTGCCGATGTGCCATCCTGTTTATACCATTGGACATCCGAAATATTGTGACCGCCGTTGGTTGCAGGATTACGGTTAATGGCGATGACGTCGTTCCAGCGCTGATAGTACAGTCTGTTGTCCTTCAGCGGGGCGGAGATGTTCAATTTGTACGACTGTTCTTTGTCGCCTGTCGAGGACTCAACTTTAATATCCACTGTTGTCAGCGAATTGTCGGTTAAATCGATTTCTACGCCTGCGGCATACGTTGTACCGTCAATTGCCATTGTTATATTGGCGTCCTCCGAAGCTTCCAAATCAAGAGATAGCGACGACTGATCACAATCCCGGACAACGTATTCGAGTACGTTTTCCTCCGTCGCCGATTCTATCGACTCAACAGGAATAACGATGTCACCAC
>JAITKY010000007.1 GCA_031278135.1 Prevotellaceae bacterium
AATTAACGGGTCAAAAATTTTATTCTATTTAACGCGATTTAACAGTATATAATATATTTATAGATGTGAATGTGTTAAATTGCATTAAAAGAAAAACGGGATTTACAGGATTAAAGAATTTGCCCGGAAGGCATTCATATCAATATAAAACAAGATTACAAATAACCTAAAAATCTCCGTAGGAGATTCACGAACGATGGAAAATGAAGAATGTGAAACCTCGTTAGAGGTTTCGGAATGGGTGGGGTGGGGGGACGCATGTTTCTATTGATATGAATGCCCTTACGGGCAAAAAAACGTAAGTTCGACGCAGTCAATTATCTGTAATTTTGATTATCTGTAATTTTGTTGTACACATTTTTTTATTACAGTTTGCATTAATAAAAAAAGCATTACCTTTACACCAGTATAAATTAAATTATGTTTTTAATAATGAGAAAGTTATTATCTATTTTGTCCATGGTTTTATTGTTTTTTGCGTGTAACAACACTCCTTCGTACACAATAACAGGACATATTTCGTCCGATTCGATGAACGGACAAACGATTTTTTTGGAGAATTTTTCCGACAGAAAAATACTGGATTCGGCAGTCGTCCAAGGTAAAAAATTTGAATTTAAAGGCACGACTGATTCTTCGTATGTAGCCTTGCTGACTGTCAACAATTATTCTTCTGCGGTGGTTTTTGTCGAAAACGGCAACATTAAAATTAACGTCCCTGAAGAATTTGATAAGAGTATTATAACAGGAACACCGTTAAACGATTTACATAGATTGTATAGCGAAAATTTGAAGCCTGTTACCAAAAAGATAGACGAGCTTAGAGAATACGCAAGTTCACAGCCGGAAACAGAAGCATTATATGCAGAGCTGGATGAAATAATCAAAACAATAATGAAAGAGATAGTGCAAATTTCGGCTAAATTTCTCAACGAAAATCAAGGAACTCTTGTCTCCGCTTATCTTTTGTTACACATTATGGATGTCATGGAAGCCGATGACGAAGCAGTAATCCAAAATACCTACGATAAACTTGATCAACAAGTGAAAGACGGAGTATTGGGTAAGGAGATCTATAAACGTATCGAAAGGAGACGGGTTAAAGAACTTGCCGAGGGTGAAATGTTTCGCGATTTGACATTGAAAACTCCCGACGACAAGACCGTTTCGATATCCGATTATGCCGGAAAAGGAAAATATGTGCTTTTAGATTTTTGGGCTTCGTGGTGTGGACCGTGTCGCGCCGAAAATCCCAATGTTGTAGCCTTGTATGCGAAATACAAAAACAAAGATTTCGAAATCGTAGGCGTGTCGTTAGACAATGACAAAGACAACTGGATTAAAGGAATCGCCGATGACGGCATAACCTGGCCTCAAATGTCGGATCTCAAAGGATCGAATTCTGAAGCCACTATAAAATACAAGATTCGAGGCATTCCTTTCACCGTATTGTTGGACAAAGAAGGAAAAGTTATAGCAATAAATCTGAGAGGAGATGCCCTCAGAGATAAAGTTAAATCTTTAATTAAATAACAATGATTGACTTGAATAATATTGAAACAGCGTTTAAAATCAAAAGCGATAAAGATCTCAAAAACGCTAAATTCTTATTTTCAATGATAAAATCTCCATTAATGGTTCGTTTTCTGGGCTTTATGAGCAATCTGGCTTTAAAGATGCGATTACCCATTGACTGGGCAGTGAAACCGACTTTATACAGGCATTTTGTTGGAGGAGAAACGATTGACGAATGTTTTCCCACCATGAACAGGATGTTTACCGAAAACGTCAGGTCAGTTCTTGATTTTTCGATCGAAGCGGTCGAAAAAGAATCGGAAATAGATAAGACTTTTCAGGAATTGAAACGATCTGTCATAAATTCGGGAGAACATGAGGCTATTCCTTTCAGTGTCTTCAAACCCACCGCATTAACAACGCACGACGTCTTGAAAAAAGTATCGTTCAACATACCTTTGACTTCGAAAGAACAGACATCGTACGACAATTTTGTTCAACGCATCGATGCTCTTTGTGCAGAGGCAGTTAAAGCCGGTAAACCGATAATGATCGATGCCGAAGACTACTGGTTTCAAAAGGCTATCGACGACGTTACGGAAGACATGATGCTGAAATACAACAAAGAAACAGCAGTTGTATATGCGACGTTACAGATGTACCGTCACGACAGGCTTGCTTATCTGCGGTATCTGATAAAATTTTCGAAACAGCACGGTATAATTACAGGTATAAAATATGTGCGTGGCGCTTATATGGAAAAAGAACGTGCCAGAGCATTGGAAGGTGGTTATCCTTCGCCGATATATCCCACAAAAAAAGACACCGATAATGCTTTTAACGAGGCGCTTAGAATATCGGTGGAGAACTGCGACGTAATACATTTTTTCTGCGGCACTCATAACGACGAAAGTATTCGTGCTCTCATGAAATACATGAAAGACAAAGAATTACCAAACAATTTTCCGAATATTTACATGTCTCAACTTTATGGAATGAGTGATAATCTGAGTTTTAATCTTGCAAAAGCTGGATATAACGTCGCAAAATACTTGCCATACGGAAAAGTCAAGAACGTACTACCTTACTTAGTGCGGCGAGCAGAAGAAAATTCATCTATAGCAGGACAGACTACCAGAGAGCTAATAATGCTCAAACAAGAACTGAAAAGGCGAAAGTTCTTGACGAATCAGTGATGTTGTTTGTTAAATTTAAAATTAATACCAAAAGGTATTCTATACATTTGATATAGAATGCCTTTTTTGTTTTTCCTCTCGCTTGGAAAAAATACAGCTCAATAATAATAGAGCAATGTTACGACTATCCCAATCAAAACCTGAACAAGGACAATTGCAATTGACAACAATACTATTCCAAGTATTACCTTAACATCATGATTAATCTTTATCCTTTTCTTCTTTTTCATTTTCAGTTGATTTTTATAGAATTAATAACTAATAATATTTCTGTATATCGTACGACTATCCCGTCGTGGAAAAATGTACTTTTTTCCTTGCCTTTTCTCAACTTTTCTAAGAATTTCATGTAATTATAATAACCTTCAATTTTATCCAGCATTGCTTAACTATTTATATTTAAGTGTTATATATCGTTTTATGTTTACAATTCAATCAATTTTTTTTGTTTCAAAGATAGTGACATTTTTCTTATTCCAACTATTAATGTTTCTTAAAAAATGTTAAATAGTCTTAAAATCGTCATGCGAATAAAAAACCGCAATGCTACAGAGCAGCATTGCGGTAGTATTTGGGTCGATTTTTTTTTAGTCTAAAACCTCGTATTCAAGTCTATGCCGAAACAGACAGGTTTACCTGGTTGTCCGAAAGAATTGCCGAATGTTTTGAAATAGAATGTTGTGTATTTTGAATCCAACAAGTTTTCGACCCGGAAACCTAATGAAAAATCGCCTTTTTCCACTGATATTCTTCCGTTTAGTAGCGAATAGAATTTTTGCGACACATCGTTGGCTTCCGTCCAGTAAATTTTTCCTGCTCCGGAGTATCTTCCGTTTATCAAAAGCCTGTCGATGAACGAGTTCTTGAAATGCAACGTATAGACAGCCGTCAAAGACACAGTTTGTTTTGGAACGAAAGGAACATATTTGCCCGAATAGTCAACAAATGAAGTTTCGCTTGTTTGTTCCCGATATTCAGTAAATTTATTTTCGGTAAATCCATAACTGAATCCGACTGTAAAACATCGTAATGGATGTATATCGGCTTCAAATTCAATCCCTTTACTCTGCGATTCTCCAGCGTTTTTTATCATTCGTCCCTGCCCGTTGGGCGCAAATTCGACGATTTGTTGATCGCGGATATCCAAAAGGAACAAAGTCATTCCCAGATTTATTTTATTGTCCAAGAAAGAAATACGTCCTCCGACTTCGTAATTCCAACTGTATTCGGGTCGGAACGAAGTCGATTTTTGTATGTCTAAGGGAACAACAGGTGGTTGCGAGGTTCTCATTTTAGTTTCTATCAAATCCGAAAACATTTGAAGATTATAACCTCCGGCTTTATATCCCTTAGATACAGAAGCATACGCAATATTTCCGTTTTTTTCATAACGGACAGAAAATTTCGGCAACAACTGTGTGAAATCCATTTTTTCGGCGCCGTTTATCGAGTCGTTTTTGGAATATGGCAGAGTTATTACGCCCATTTGAATCAAACAATCGAACACACTATTCGTAAAATGCTTTAACGAAGCGTGTTCATAATCCAACCGTATGCCTGTGGATACAGATAAGCCTTCAATCAGGAAATTGTTGAGCGTCGGCTGTAAAAATGCTGCAAAACCGTGATTTTTAGTAATATATTCTCCGACAACCGGAATAGTTTCGTTAGATATGGTCAGTGGAAAAGGCATTCCGGAACTATTGATATTGTCCTGAATAAAAGCGATTCCGTCTTTCCTGAACGTAACCAAACTGCCCGTGTTCAGATTCTGAAAAAATCCCGAAACGCCTCCAATCCATTGAAAATCACTCGCTCCGGTAGAACGAATCGTAATCTCCTGGTTGATTGCGTTCAATCGTTGCGACTGAAATAAAGTAAACATCGAAGCCGGCGAAAAATCCTGATCGAGCAATAGCGAATCACTCAAAAACTGATGTCCTGTTGTAGATGCGATTTTGAAGTTTTTACCTTGATATTCAATACGCAAACTGTTATTCAAGACATTTCTGCAATAGTATGCCGGATCGTTGTAATTAATTGTATCTGGCAGATTTGTAGCAAAATTATACTTCCCGTAGGCATAACCGCTCTGGTTAGTATATTCGTAACTGCCGATATAGTTAAACGACAGTTTTTCCGACGGACGCCAACTTGTATTAGCCCGCAATGAGACTGATTGCGTGGCTTCTACATTGTTTTCTTTATACATCGAAGGAAAAATAATACTGCCAAAGTTAAAATAACCGGGATTGTAGGGATTTTGGTTTTCAAATGCGCCGCCTGTAGCCGAATAGTTTCCTCCAAGAGAAAAGGCAAATCGTTCGCTTAATTTCGCATAATGAGAGAGTTGAACTCGCATAAGTCCGTAACTTCCCGACGAAAGTTTTAATCTTGTTCCCTGATAATCCCATGGCGAAAGGGTGTAAATATTTATTAATCCGCCCATTGAATTACGTCCGTACAAAGTTCCCTGAGGTCCTCTCAACACTTCAACCCGCTTTATATCAAAGAAATCAAAATCAAAAGATGTTTTGTCGAGATACGGAACATTGTCTACATACATCCCGACTGCCGAGTTTCCCATGCGTGCGCCTATTCCACGTATGTATATTGCCGACGTATATTTCGAGCCATAGTCGGGAATGAACAGGTTGGGTACAAAGGCGCTCAAGCCTCTCATGCCCGATATTCGTTCTTTTTCAATCGTGGCTGATGAAAGTACTGATACCGAAGCAGGTATCTTCTTGAGTTCCTGCCCTTCTTTGGACGAAACAACAATTTCGTCAAGAACAATTGTTTCGTCCTGTTTCTGTGCCTGAACCATTTGCGGCAACAGAAACAGCGATATTATAATAGTATATAAGTTTAATTTTATTTTATTATGCATTTATATTTCGTTATTAAATTGATAAACTAATTAAGTATCCAATTTATAACGATGGCGGAGGGCGAAGGAAATATTCTGATAAACAAATCTTTAACGGCAAAATATCGTTACCGGCAATCGGCACGTCAACGGCAAATTCCAAAGAAAAAACGGTTTGCCGGTACGGTTCGGAAATGTCTGTAACATAATCGAAGATAAAAGAATTTTCTGCCGTAACAGTATCGGACATCTTTTCAGTTATCTCAGTTTCGATTTCCTTCTTGATTTCTTTCCTGATTTGCTCAAATATTCCAAATGCCGCATAGCCTAAATAAAAAAAACTAAGCAGCAAAGCAATAAAAAAAGATGGTAAATAACCGACAAACACTTGTTTACTATTTTAATTTTATAATCATTTTCGAATGCAAAGATAAAACTTTTTTATATTTGGACAAAATGTTTTAAATTATTGTCGTCTATAATTTATCTGTAAAAGTATATTCACCCGAGCCTTTTTCGACAGCGCCTTTTGTTGGTAACACTATCACTAATAATATTATTATTATCATGTAAGGACTAAGAAGTAAAACTGTACTCATACGTATCTTTTTAAATTTTAAATAATTATACTAAATAACAATTGGCTTTTTGCCAACTTTTTC
>JAITKY010000035.1 GCA_031278135.1 Prevotellaceae bacterium
ATCTGTCGGAGCGCAAGTCGGTTCCGGAGGCCTGTACAACAATCAGAGAAACGAAAGTAAACCGCTTGTGGTAGCCGATAATGCAGTGAACGAATGGAACTCGTTTTACATCAAGATGATTGGCGACAAAGTGACGGTCTACCTCAACGGGCTGTTAGTTACCGACAATGTCGTTTTCGAAAATTACTGGAACAGGTCGCTCCCGATTTTCCCGAAGGAACAGATTGAACTGCAAGCGCATGGCACACGTGTGGAATATCGTGATATCTACCTCCGTGAAATACCTCGCCAAGAACCTTACGAAGTGTCTGCCGCCGAAAAGGCTGAGGGTTTTGTTCCCATGTTCAACGGCATCGACATGACCGGCTGGATTGGCAATCTCAAAGATTATATCCCCCGTAACGGCGTGATTGCCTGCATTCCGTCAGGTGGGGGGCAGGGCAATCTATATACCGAAAAGGAATATTCCAATTTTGTCATGCGTTTCGAATTTAAACTTACTCCGGCGGCAAACAATGGCCTTGGTATACGTACACCGCTCAAAGGCGATGCCGCATACGTCGGCATGGAATTGCAAATCTTAGACAACGAGGCGGATGTGTACAAAAACCTCGCTGTTTACCAGTATCATGGCTCGGTATATGGCGTGATTCCGGCAAAACGAGGCTATCTGAAACCAAACGGCGAATGGAACACTCAGGAAGTGGTTGCTAATGGAAATAAAATCAAAGTAACTCTCAATGGTACTGTGATCTTAGATGGAGATATTGCCGAAGCAAGCAAAAATTTCACTGCTACCGCCGACAAACAAAAACATCCGGGACTGTCAAATAAAAGTGGACATATTGGCTTCCTCGGACACGGTTCCGAACTCGAATTTAGAAATCTAAGAATAAAAGAATTTTAAATACTGAATCATATATTTATTAATTTGTAAGTCGTAAATTCTTTTGGATTTACGACTTATTTTTTTGAAAGGTTGTCATAATTATATTTAGAGTGTACGACAGTGGACATCTGTGGATAAAAGGATACACAGATTTACACAGATTTACACAGATGAATCAAATCTGTGGACATCTGTGAATATCTGTGGATATCTGTGGATAAAAGGATCCACAGATTTACACAGAGTTCCCTTATTCAGCGGTTTCAGTGTTGTCTTTTCGTTTTCGTGCTGCTGTGTTCACTACATTTCGAGCATTGCTGTACATTGCATAGAACTCGGGCGAAGACGTCTTAAACGGCATCATCATTTTATCTAACCGGTCGTAGATAATGGAATCAGCGGCAACAAACAATTGACGGAGGTTTCCGGTATAATTTTGTCGCTCTGCTATCAAGCCTGCCGGCGCCAGTTTTAGATCTGTTGCTTTTGCGATAGCGTCGTCGAGTTCGATACGGTTGGCGTCGCTAATACCGTAATCGTGCAGTCTGACACTGTGAGCGCCAGCCTCGTCGGCAATGTTTTGAGCCAGACTTAACGCTTTCTGGGCATGTACATTGTAGAAATCGTTTTTATTGATTGCTACCTTTTTCAACAGTCGATTGTCGCCTGCCTCGAAAGCCAGTGCATAAAGCGGGTTCGCTATTTTCAGGCTCACAACAACCATTCTGTCGAACGCTTCGCTTTTGTCTTTGGTTGCACCTTGCGGTTTTGTGCCTGTTTGCTGTTTCGCTGCCGTCACTATCCCGGACACCTGTCCTTTCAAGTCGTTTACAGCGGTTACCACTGCCGGAACTCCGGCATACTCTCCTGTGTTTTCATCAAACACTTTCGTTACCTTTTGGTACATATTCAATTTTGCCTGCTGTCTATCGGTCATAATATAATATATTTAAAATTATTACTTATTTACTTGTTTACGATTTTAGATTGTTGCATACACCTGAAAGAAGATCTACAATCTACGATTATTGAACGCATCTTACAAGCGCCGGAACGCATCTTACACACGCCGGAACGCATCTTACACACGCCGGAACGCATCTTACACACGCCGGAACGCATCTTACACACGCCGGAACGCATCTTACAAGCGCCGGAACGCATCTTACACACGCCGGAACGCATCTTACAAGCGCCGGAACGCATCTTACAAGCGCCAGAACGCATCTTACAAGCGCCGGAACGCATCTTACAAGCGCCGGAACACATCGTTCACTGTTCATACTTCATACCTCATACTTCATACCTCATACTTCATACCTCATACTTCATACCTCATACCTCATACTTCATACCTCATACTTCATACCTCATACTTCATATCTCATACTCCATCGTCTGCACATAACATGCAGGGATATAGGTTGTTGCCACTGAGAACATGTCGGAGATACTTACTACTACGCGTTTATTACCTTTGATTCTCATGAAAATACCTTCGACGCCTGCAAACACGCCTCCTGTAATTCGCACTCGCATACCTTTTTTCAAGTTTACTTCTTCGTTGGAGAGATAAAGCACCTCTTCGCTTTGGTTTCCGGCGACGGCGATAAAATTTCGCATTTGATCTTCGGCGATAACGATTATTCTTTTATCACCGTAATCTCTGTAATACATGTCGGATGAAATTGACAATCGCAGTTTAATCTCTTTCAGTATAGGGTCGAGAGCATTTTTCGCCGATTTTGCGAAGATTAAATTTCCCAGAAGCGGAAGAATAACCCGTTCACATCTTTCCGATCCTCTGATTCTTTTGTCCTTATAATACACCGGAAAAAAATGTTCTATTGAAGCCGCTTCCAGATATGGCTTAACTTTCACAGCCTTACCATTAGCCGCAAACAAAGCATACCAAAAAATATCTGTATTGTTGTATTTCATAAATATAGCTTGTTGATTTCACAATTGTTGATTTCAGTTGAAGGCAATTTAAAGTCGTAAATCCAAAATCTAAAATCCTTTTGATTTCGACCGAAGGCAATTTAAAGTTGTAAATCCCAAATTTACAATCCTCTGATTCCCCCTTGGATTTTTGAGTAATCCGGAGTATAAACTGTCGATAAAACGACAAACATTTAACTTTTGTCCTGACACCAGAGACAAAAAGTTAAATACATAATATGTCAGGGATATACATTCCTGTATCCCTGTGTAAAAAATCATATAAATTTAAAAAATTTCGAATTTTGATTAAAGCGAAAGAACCCTTGCGGGAACGATAACCTCTCTCACTCTCTAACAGAATAGCCGGATTACCCAACAAAAACTTGCAGGATAACACCGCATTGCGTCTTCTTTTCATTCTATCTCTACTTTTTAACATAACCAATTAAAATATACATCTATTCTGTTAAAATCTGTTATTAAAAACGGTGCAAAGTTAAAATATATTTTTTAATCACACAAGTGTTTTTTGTGAGCCAGTCCCGAAAAATAAAGAAAAAAGATTGAACAAATGTTTTTTAGTCCTTAATTATTAATTTTTTAGTCCCTTAAACATTTCGTATTTTATATCTGAAAAAAATCAAAACATTTTTCCCAAATTGTTCAATTTGTCTACGATTTTGGCATACGGATGACGCAGATTTGACAGATTTTCGCAGATTCTGCCTCAGGTTTTTGATGCAAATGTTATTTTTTGATTGATTCGTGTGATTTATATATAACTGATACTACCTTCGGACACTTTTTGTAGCATGCAGATTACTCGGTCGAGGCAAATCACCCAGCGTTTGCCGGATGACTTTACTCGATTGATGAACGTTATTTTCTTTTTTTATTGATAAAATTATCGCTAATCCATCGTGGCACCATGAAAGCGCCGATTATCAGGTACGGATAATACGTTACTAATCTCCATAACAGCGCCAAAGCCACAGCGAAACCCGCAATCGGAATAAATTCGCCCAGATATTTGCTGAACATTATTTCGGCAATACCACTTCCTCCGGGCGTTGGGCTCAGCAACATAGCCACCCACATAACTAATTGACGTGCAAAGATGAGGAAATGGTCGTGTATGGCAAAGAAAGCCATAAACAGACAGTTGACAATCCAGTAACGCGATGTCCACGAAACAAAAGTTGTCACAAATGCTGTTATCCAGAACGATTTTTTCTTTGATCTCAGTTCCGTCGAACTAAGTTCAATTTCGCGTAAAGCCTTGACGGCGCCTCTTTTCCAGCGTTTCAGGAAAGGCAGTTTGAACAGTATGAATATCATTTTGCCTAATCCCTTCGGATTGACGAACATTCCATATATCAGCGCCATAACCCAAACAAATTTAAAGATATAGCCAATCGTAGCAAGCCATAACATTCCATGAGTCCAGCCGGGAGAACCTTCGATGTCGAAAAGAGTGGAATGTCCTATTGCTAACGTAAGTATTGGGAACATTATCACAAAATACAATTCGTCGAGCAGTGATGTCATCATGACTATTGCCGAACTTTTTCCGATGCTGATCCCTTCTTTGTGAACATACATGAGAGCGACGCTTGTTCCGCCGATAGATGAGGGCGTTATAGCCGATGTAAATTCCCAAAGCATAATCACCCTGAAAGCCTGTTGCCATGTTAACTGATTTTCGGACAACGCTCTAATCCGCACTATGTAGCCGATATCCCGTCCGGCGATGCAAAACGTTGCCATGATCAGCCAGAAAATCGAACACCATGTAAAATCTATTTCGTCGAACGCCGAAGCGTCGAACTCTTTGAAAAACATATACGCAATTACAAGTAATCCAATGAGTACCGGTAAAAATATTTTCCACGATTTTACTTTTTTTATTTCTTCATTCATAGCAACGAAATTATATTTCTACTTTGGATGCTACTTTGACAGTGTTTACTACGATTCTCTTTTTTTCTTCGTCAAGCGTGATTTCGAACGAATCACCGGCTACGGCTCCGTCTCGTATAATTGCCTCAGCCAGATTGTCTTCTATATGCTTTTGAATTGCGCGTTTCAGTGGTCTTGCCCCGTATTGAGGGTCGTATCCCTGCTCCGCAACAAACAGTTTCACCTTTTCCGATATATCAACCGTATATCCCGATGCATATAAACGGTTTAACAGAGCATTAAGTTCAATATCTGTGATTTTCAGTATATCTTCACGCCGTAAAGGGTTGAAGATTATCAAATCGTCGATTCTGTTAAGAAATTCGGGTGCGAAATTACGTTTCAAAGCCTTGTCGATAATGCTTTTAGTGTTGTTTCTGATAGCCTCTTCGCTGTTAAGGGCTGTAGAAAAGCCGATTCCCTGACCGAATTCTTTCACTTCGCGGCTTCCGATATTGGATGTCATTATCACGATTGTGTTTTTGAAATCAATCTTTCGACCCAGACTGTCAGTCAATTGTCCTTCGTCGAGAAGTTGCAGCAGAATATTGAACACGTCGGAATGCGCTTTTTCGATTTCGTCCAAAAGCACTACGGAATACGGTCTTCTTCTCACTTTTTCAGTCAGTTGTCCGCCTTCTTCGTATCCGATATATCCCGGAGGCGCTCCAATAAGCCTGCTGACCGCAAATTTTTCCATATATTCGCTCATGTCGATACGGATAATATTGTCGTCGGAATCGAACATGTATTGACTTAATATTTTGGCTAACTGCGTTTTTCCCACACCTGTCGGACCAAGAAATATGAACGTGCCGATAGGTCTTGCCGGATCTTTCAGCCCCGCTCTGTTACGACGAATGGCTTTAACTACCTTTTCGACAGCCTCGTCCTGACCGATGATTTTCCCTTTCAGAGCGTCGGGCATCTCGATAAGACGTTCGCCTTCGTTCTTTGCAATACGCTGGACAGGAACGTTGGTCATCATTGCAACGACTTCGGCAATATCTTCGGCGTTAACAGTTTGACAGTTGGTATTCAATTCTTTTTCCCATTCGCGTTGAGCCTTTTCCAAATCTCGTTGCAGATCTTCTTCGGTATTCCGCAATTCGGCGGCTTTTTCATAATCCTGTGTTTCAACTGCTTTCTGTTTGATATTACGAAGTTTCTCAATTTTGAGTTCTACTTCCCTGACTTTGTCCGGAATTTTAATATCCGAGATGTGTACTCTCGAACCTGCTTCGTCCAGAGCGTCAATTGCTTTGTCGGGAAACATCCTGTCCGAAACATATCTTTCGGTTAGCGTCACACAAGCCTTTATCGCTTCGGGAGTATATATAACGTGGTGATATTCTTCGTATTTGCTTTTTATTCTATCGAGGATGTTGATTGTTTCCTGCGCCGAAGTCGGATTCACCAGTATTTTCTGAAATCGTCGTTCGAGAGCGGCGTCTTTTTCAATATGTTCGCGATATTCGTCGAGCGTGGTTGTGCCGATACATTGCAGACTGCCACGTCCGAGCATGGGTTTCAGGATATTGGCTGCATCGAGCGAACCGGGAGTTCCTCCTGCGCCCACAATCGTGTGAAGTTCATCGATAAACAGTATTATTTCAGGATGTTTCTGAAGTTCCGACAAAATGGCTTTCATTCGTTCTTCGAACTGTCCGCGATATTTTGTTCCGGCAACAATAGACGCAATATCCAGAGCAACAAGCCGTTTGTTCATCAGGACTTTCGGCACCTGCTTATTCACAATTTTCAATGCAAGCCCTTCGATAATAGCGGTTTTGCCAACTCCCGGATCGCCGATTAATACCGGATTGTTTTTTTTGCGACGGCTCAATATCTGTGCAAGGCGTTCGATTTCTTTGTCCCTGCCGACAATGGGATCCATCTTGTTTTCGGCGGCGACTTTGGTCAAATCCGTACTAAAATTGTCGATTGCCGATGTGCCTGTATTTCTTGTTGTTGTTTGTGTTTTATGATTGTTGATAACTTCATCTTCTTCGTCATCATCGTCATCATCGAAACCTCCGATGCCATACGCTTTTTCTCCGGTTAGATGTCCTTTTAACGAATCATAACTGATGGAATCCCTGTTTAACTGCTTGGTTACAAAGGCAGAACCTTCGCTCAAAATCGAAAGTAGCATGTGAATGGCTTTGATTTCCGTTTCTTTCATTGCACGTACTTCCAACTGCATCTTTCGGAGGACGATATCCGCCGCTCTGGTCAAAAACAAATCGCTTCCCGCAGTAAATTGTGTTATCTGACCGCTCGGGTTAGAAGAACGTAATTGATTCTCTACCAAATATTTATACTCGTTCACATCGACATTTAATTCTAACAATAACCGATACGCATCATTATCCTTATGCCGGATTATGCCCAGAAAAAAATGGTCGGGCGTCACAGTATTATTCCCCAGTCTGATAGAGTCTTCCCTGCTATAACGAATAATTTCATTTACTTCCGCTGATAATTTTTTTAATTCCATATACCTTCTAATATGTTCAAAGACAACATGCTAACTTATAATATACTATTACAAAACATGCTATAATAATCGTCGCAAAATTACATTTTTTTTTTGAAAAACTATTTTTTTTGCAAATAACGGGTAAATGTGTTTCATATTATCCTCTTTCCCAGATTTGTGTAAATCTGTGGATCATATCCTCTTTTATTCACAGATTTCGGACTTCTGTGTGTTAATCTATGGATAAAAAGGGAATTTTGTCGTACACCCCCCTACCCTACCCCCTTCAAATTCCGGCAAATAAAAAAGTTGTATCTTTGCCAAATTATTTAATGGTACAAATTACAGAAATGCCGTACAGGGAACCGAAAATAGAAAGACTTCAATATGCTATCAGTGAAGTCGCTAAGATGTTTGGGGAGAATATTTCCACTATAAGATACTGGTCGGACAAGTTCGAAGGAATAATCAATCCTGTGCGAAATAACAAGAGGAACAGAATGTTCAGTCCCGAAGATTTGGAGACATTCAAAATCATATATTATCTTGTTAAAGAGCAAAATATGACTTTGGACGGCGCAAAAAAAAGAATTATCGAAAACAGAAACGGAGAACAATCGAATGCCGAAATTGTCAATCGTTTGGAAAACATTAAATTGGAATTGTTAGAAATAAAAAAAATGATATAAATGATTACTGTTAAAGACATTGTTTCGGAATTGGAAAAACTAGCCCCGCTAAGTTATCAGGAAAGTTACGACAATGCAGGACTGATTGTCGGCAGTTTGGATATGGAAGCAAACTCAGCCCTTTTGTGTTTCGACATAACCGAAGAGATTATCGATGAGGCAATTGATACGAAAACGAATCTTGTCATATCGCATCATCCTGTTATCTTCGGAGGTTTAAAAAAGATCAACGGAAAAAATGCTACGGAACGCATTGTGATTAAGGCAATACAAAACAACATCGCCTTATATGCGGCACACACAAACCTCGATAGCGTCCGGGGTGGCATAAATACAACTTTGGCCGAAAAATTAGGACTTTCGGATATAAAAATCCTATCGCAGTCCGAAAAAATCCTGTTCAAAATCGTAACATTTGTTCCCGAAACATATTCCGGAAAAGTTCGTCAGGCACTGTTCGAAGCCGGAGCGGGACATATCGGTAATTACGATTCGTGCAGCTATAATATTAAAGGTACAGGAACATTCAGAGGCGACGACAATACAAATCCGTTTGCCGGAAAAAAGGGTTTATTCCACAACGAACAGGAAATCAGGATAGAAACTGTTACTCAAAAAGAATATCTGGACAAAATTATTTCGGCGTTGAAACAAAATCATCCCTACGAAGAACCCGCTTACGACATCTATCAACTTGAAAACAAGTACGAAAACGCCGGTATCGGAGCAATTGGCGTTTTACCGGAATATATCGACGCTGTCGAATTTCTGACAAACATCAAAAAAAACCTGTCTGTCAAAGTCATACGGCATAATGATTTGTTCAAAAAAGTCAAAACAGTTGCGGTATGCGGGGGCTCCGGTTCAGGATACATCGACGAGGCCATAGCCGCCGGAGCCGATATTTTTGTTACAGGAGACTGTAAATATCATCAGTTTACAGACTTCCAAAACAGGATTATTTTGGCGGATACAGGGCATTTCGAAAGCGAATATTTTGCGACCGAAATATTTTATAATACAATTAAGAAAAAATTTCCTAATTTTGCGGCGAAATTATCGCACGGAATTATTAATCCTGTGCAGTATTTTTGATTATAAATTAATTAGTTATAAAGGTATAAGATGGCAAAGAAAGCAGAAAAAAAAGTTGTAACAACTTCGGAAAGTGACAAAACGGAAGGAAAAGTCGGGCTTCTACAGCAAATTTTGAAAACAAAACCTCAGGTTTCGGCTAACGATCCTGTTGAAAAAAAATTGCGCTTGTTGTACGAGATTCAAGTTATTGATTCCGAAATCGATAACATACGAATTTTGAGAGGAGAACTGCCCAACGAAGTTCGAACTTTAGAAGATGACGTTGTGGGTTTCGAAACAAGAATTTCGAATATACAGGTCGAAGTAAAAAAAGCAGAGGGAATTATCTCCCAAAGAAAATTAGATATCGAAAATTCCAAAAGCCTGATAAAGAAATACGAAGAACAGCAAAAAAATGTCAGGAACAACAGGGAATTTGAATCACTTTCAAAGGAAATAGAATTTCAAAGTCTTGAAATAGAGTTGTACGAGAAAAAAATCAGAGAAGCCGACAATCTTATCAACGAAAAGAAACTTTTGGAAGAAGAAGCAAAAAAATCGCTGGAAGAAAGGGAAAAAGATCTTGTCGCAAAAAAACAGGAATTAGAAAAAATCGTCGCAAACACCGAAAAGGAAGAAAAAATTCTTGTAGGAAAGTCGGTGGAATACAAACAGGTTATAGAACCTCGCTTGTTGAATGCATACGAACGGTTACGTAAAAATGCCCGCAACGGCTTAGCAGTAGTCGAAGTGAAACGTGACGCCTGCGGTGGTTGTTTTAATAAAATACCGCCTCAACGTCAAGTCGATATAAAAATGGGAAAGAGACTGATTCCATGTGAATATTGCGGACGTATCCTGGTTAATTGGAATGAATGATGATTAGGTATATTGCAATATTTACATTGCTGTTTATAAGTGTCGTACCCTGTTTTGCGCAGGAAACAAACCATTCGTCAGCGCTTTTTATCTTGAACATAGCGCCGGATGCTCGTTCGTCGGGTATGGGCGATGTTGGCGTCGCAACTTCTCCCGATGCAACTTCGCAAAGATGGAATGCTGCCAAATATGTTTTTGCAAAACAGTCGCGCGGAGCGTCTTTGTCGTACACTCCATGGCTCAGCAAAATAATCAAAGGAATGAACATGGGATTTCTTTCGGGATATATGTGCTTTGATAACAATGCAATAGGTATTTCCGCACTATATCTGTCCACCGGAGGAATAGACCTTTACACGTCCGATGGCGTATCTGTCGGAACTATCATGTCGGGAGAATATGCCATGGACGCTTCATATTCACGCCGTTTGGGAAAATATTTGTCGGGAGGAATAACATTGCGATATGCTAATGGTATAAAAGTCGAATCTACAGGCTCTTCGAGCGGCGGAGCGCTTCGTCCCTCGTCTGCATTCGTCGGAGATGTGGCTTTTTTCTATACAAAACCCACAGACGCTTTCGGAACAACAACAGACTTGTCCTTTGGTGTTTGCATCTCAAACCTCGGAACAAAACTGAAACTGTCGGGAGATAAAGAAGTGTTCCTTCCCATGAACGGACGATTTGGCGCAACATGGAATATTAACATGGACAAAAATAATGCTTTAGCGACATCTTTCGATATAAACAAATCGCTGGTACCATTATATTACGAAAAAAATATCACAATATTCGAAGCAATAGGCAAATCTTTCGACAAAGCAATAGATTTCGTGTGGTCTGCCGGTTTCGAATATTCGTTTATGCAAATGGCAATGTTAAGAGCAGGTTATCATAACAGCAAAAGTATCAGAGGATACAACTATTTTACTTTAGGAGCGGGATTAACATATCAATCGTTTAGATTCGACGGTTCGTACTTGATAACAACATCAAACATCAGTTCACCCCTGTCTAACACGTTCAGAATCACCATGAGTTATCTCTGGCAATAAAAATAGTTTGAAATAATAAAATAGTTTTGTACTTTTGTACCGCCATTTTTGACAACGGTCCGGTAGCTCAGCTGGATAGAGCAACAGCCTTCTAAGCTGTGGGTCTTGGGTTCGAATCCCAACCGGATCACCGAAATAAAAAACTGTAAATCAAATATTTATCCGGTGTGTAAAGAGAAGAAATTTTGTTTGATTTTTGCAAATTATGCAAAAAAAACTACCTTTTGCGGTCAAATGTTTCACAATAGTTTCACAAAAATCTTTTCATTGACTGCGTCGAATTTACGTTTCAATTAGCTGTCTGGAAGTTATAAGGACTTAAATATTGATACCCCTTTGTAAGCCGAAGGCGCAGCACGGGATATATGTCTCCTCATTTGAACTGCATAGCAGTTCAACCCCGTATAGCCCGTATGGGGTTGATAGAGAGGGTAGACAATGTCTCCCCGAACTGTAACTACGCTTATTCGGGATTATGCAAATTTGGGGCTGTCCAAAAAGCCCGCCATCCAACATTTGATGTGAAATATCCTGAAAAATGAGTGTTGATTGTCAGTAGATTGCCGTCAAGTTCGCAACGACAAATGCCTCCAAAAGAACTTTTTGGACAGCCTCATCTGCTACCCATAATGCGACAATCGAATTTTTGGAATACACCTTAATCAAAAAAGCCGCTCGAATATCTTCGGACGGCTTTTTCCTGTGCATT
>JAITKY010000078.1 GCA_031278135.1 Prevotellaceae bacterium
CCCAAACCGTACCCCCCTTGAGATTAAAATAAATCTCAATACGCTGTTTGACAGATGTTTAAAAGTTGCTCTCTCTCTCTCTCTCTCTCTCTCTCTCTCTCTCTCTCTCTCTCTCTGCAAAAATCGCGCCAAAGTTGATTAATTTATCAACTTTTCCAAAATTTTAGAGTCTCTCGGAACTCTGTGAGAAAACAGTGTACATAATCCAATGCTTTTTATACTACATTTTTAAATCAAATACAGGCGCAAAGGTAAAACAGTTTTTTGAATCTGCAAAACAATTCGAAAGAAAATTCGTTTATATTGTTTTTGTATGTATTGAAATTATAGATACACAGTGTATTATATTTATGTGTTGAGGTTAAATTTTTTTCAAAATTTTTATTTTGTACTGATTTTTTGCCTGTAAATACTGATCAGAATTTACAAGATTTCCAGAATTGTACGGAATTTGCCTCAGGTTTCGCAAGAACGACATTTTATTAACAGCGTACTTTAGTAGTATGCCATGTGCCTGAAAGCGTATGTAATACGTCCCTGCCCTCTCTCAATGTCTCCACATTTTGCATCTCTACGCAGATTCTGGATTGCTGTGAGTGTGCCCCAATTCAAATACGATGTAAAAGTATAAATTACATCATCAATCTCAATCGTTCCTTCATTTTTTCCTTAATTCTGTCGTTACACAGATTCCCGATACTACCTTCATGAGTATGATGTACTTTTCTGTTCGGCCTGTACGTTTTTTCCTGCACTTGTTTGCCGATTTCTCTGTACGCATCACGAAACGGAACTCCCGATAACACTTTCCGGTTCACATCCTCGACCGTAAACAGATAATCGTACAGCGGATTGTCTATTATTGAAGCGTTTATCCTGATATTCCGCAAAGCGTAATCGCTCATTACCAGACAGTTTTTCAGTTCGGTTATAGCCGGAAAAACAATCTCTTTCAACAGTTGGAAATCTCGGTGATAGCCTGAGGGTAGATTATTTGTCAGCAAAGTCAGTTCGTTTGGCAGGGCTTGCAGGCGATTACATTTGCCTCGAATCAGTTCGAATATATCCGGGTTTTTTTTGTGCGGCATAATACTTGAGCCGGTTGTCAGTTCGTCGGGAAAGGAGACAAATCCGAAATTCTGACTCATATACAGACAGATATCTCCGGCAAGTTTCGACAATGTACCGGCGATTGCCGCCATAGCGTATCCCAGCGTCCGTTCCGTTTTGCCACGCGACATCTGTGCAGCACTGGAATTGAAGTGTAATGTTTTAATCTCCAACAATTCTGTGGTCATAATCCTGTTCAGCGGAAACGACGAACCGTATCCCGCCGCCGAACCTAAAGGATTCTGATTAGCATGTCGATAAGCGGCTTCCAGCAACAGTGCGTCGTCTGTCAGCGATTCGGCATAAGCCCCGAACCACAAACCAAACGACGAAGGCATAGCAATTTGGAAATGAGTATATCCTGGCATCAGTATGTCTTGGTTGGCTTCGCTCAGTTCAATCAGCGTGTCGAACAATTGTTCCGTGAGTTTGGCGATATCCTTAATTTCGTTTTTGAAAAACAGTTTGAGATCGACCAGCACCTGATCGTTGCGCGAACGTCCGGAATGGATTTTTTTCCCGACCTCGCCAAGTTTCCGCGTAAGCATGAGTTCTATCTGAGAATGAATATCTTCGACACCTTCTTCGATTTCGAAATCACCTTCTTCGATTTTTGTCAGAACCGTCTCCATTTCTTTGAGCAGAATATCCAGTTCCGGTCGCTCCAACAGCCCGATACTTTGCAACATACGTATATGCGCCATAGAACCCAAAACATCGTATCGTGCAAGTTTCAAATCAAGTTCCCTGTCGCACCCTACAGTAAATTCTTCGACAGACTTGTCGGAATCGATCCCCTTACTCCATAATTTTTCACTCATTTCAATCTATCAATAAAAACGTGATTAATAATTTCTTGCGAATACGACTCTTTGTTTCGATGGTTTTCCTGTGACCATACATTTACCCGTTTCTCTGTCGCCTTCGATGGGGATACAACGAATAGTAGCCTTTGTTTCTTCCTTAATAAGCGCTTCGGTTTCAGCCGTTCCATCCCAATGCCCAAAAAAGAAACCTCCGTTTTCGATTTTCTCTTTAAATTCGTCGTACGAATCTACAATATAAGTATGTTCGTCCCTGAATTTAAGTGCTTTATTGTAAATATTCGTTTGAATATCCGACAACAGCGACAAAACATGTTGAGCGATATTCTCCTGCAACACAATCTCTTTTGTGAGATTATCCCTGCGGGCGACTTCGACTGTACCATTCTTGACATCCCGCGGACCAATAGCCAATCGTACCGGAACACCTTGTAATTCATACTCGGCAAACTTGAATCCCGACCGCAAATTGTCTCTGTCGTCGATTTTTACGGAAATTCCAACTTTCAACAGGCTGGCTTTTATCGTTTCACAATGCGTTTTCATCTGTTGCAATTCTTCTTCACCTTTAAATATAGGTATAATGACCACCTGCAACGGAGCGACTTTTGGCGGAAGAATCAGTCCGTTATCGTCGGAATGAGCCATGACTAAAGCCCCTATCATACGGGTCGATACGCCCCACGACGTCGCCCACACATATTCCAAAACGCCGTCTTTCGAAGCAAATTTGACGTCGAACGCCTTTGCAAAATTCTGACCGAGAAAATGCGACGTCCCCGCCTGTAAAGCCTTGCCATCCTGCATCATCGCTTCGATGCAATAAGTGTCGATAGCTCCAGCAAAACGTTCGCTCTCGGTTTTTATCCCTGTGATTACAGGAATTGCCAGCCAGTTTCTTGCAAAATCTTCGTATACACCAAGCATTTTAACCGCTTCTTCGACAGCCTCTTCGCTTGTTGCATGAGCCGTATGTCCTTCCTGCCAAAGAAATTCGGCGGTTCGCAGAAATAGTCGCGTCCTCATCTCCCACCGAACGACGTTAGCCCACTGATTGCAAAGAACAGGCAGGTCGCGATACGACTGTATCCAATTTTTGTATGTGTTCCAGATAATTGTCTCGGACGTAGGACGGACAATCAATTCTTCTTCCAACTTCGCATCGGGGTCAACTTCAACGTTTTTGCCGTCGGCAGTATTGCGAAGCCGATAATGCGTCACTACAGCGCACTCTTTTGCGAAACCTTCGACATGTTCCGCTTCCTTCGCAAAAAACGATTTTGGAATAAATAGCGGGAAATAGGCATTGACATGTCCCGTGTCTTTAAACATCTTATCAAGAGCCGCTTGCATGTTTTCCCACAAACTGTACCCATACGGTTTGATGACCATGCAGCCGCGTACAGCCGAATTTTCAGCCAATCCCGCTTTCGTAACCAAATTGTTGTACCACAATGAAAAATTTTCCACCCGTGATGTTACTTCTTTTGCCATATTTTCTATATATTTTTTTTATAATTTATAATAACGTATGTAAAAAACGGCGCAAAGATACGTTAAAATTTGATATAAAGATTATAAGGTGCACGACAAAATTCCCTGTAATTAAAAATGGGATTGAAAACAATGAATTTCGTGGGGGAATAAAAGGATTGGGCAGCATGCTTTTTCCATTATGCCGAAGATCTGTCGATGCTCCGGACAGGCTTTCCCCCCACCCTACAGGACTTAAGAAGAGAATAAGCTCGTTAACGTATTCTGAAACATACAGTTAATAATAAAGTGCCGTTTCTGCGGAACTCCGGTTACATTCACTTCTCATTCTTAATTAATCTGTTATATCTTGTTACAAATAGCGTCTCAAAAAAGATTTAGTTCTTTTCTTTTTTATTTATTTAAATCTTTTCTTAAGTTTTTCGCCTTCGCTTTCGTATCCTTCTTTTCCGAGTAAGGCAAACATATTTTTTTTGTAAGCCTCGACGCCGGGTTGGTCAAACGGGTTTACGCCAAGCACATATCCGCTGATGCCACACGATTTTTCGAAAAAGTATATCAACTGTCCGATAACATAAGTGCTTAGTTCGGGGATTTCGATACGAATATTCGGAACGCCACCATCGACATGAGCCAACATTGTCCCTAATTCAGCCATTCTGTTTACTTCGCCGATTCGTTTGCCCGACAGGAAATTCAACTGGTCGAGATTTTCCGCATCATCGGGAATAAGAAGTTCTTCTCGAGGCTTTTCGACGCTCACAACAGTCTCAAACAAAATTCGTTCGCCGTCCTGTATATATTGCCCCATCGAATGAAGGTCGGAAGTAAAATCTACTCCGGCGGGGAAAATTCCCCTTCCTTCCTTTCCTTCGCTTTCGCCGAAAAGTTGTTTCCACCATTCTGTCAGATAGTGCAGTTTGGGATTGAAATTGGCAAGGATTTCAACTTTTTTACCACTGTTGTACAGGAGATTTCGTGCGACGGCATATTGCAAACAGATATTTTCGTCCGGTGGGACATCGACCTGCGACGCTTTTTCCATATCAGTAGCGCCTTTCAGTAATATCCTGATATCTACGCCGGCAACGGATACCGGTAACAACCCGACAGGCGTAAGAACCGAAAACCGTCCACCGACATCGTCGGGAATAACAAACGTCCTGTAACCTTCCTGTTCCGACAGTTTGCGCAACGCCCCCCGCGAATGATCGGTAATTGCTACAATTCGTTCTTTGGCGCCTTCTTTGCCATATTTCTGCTCGATATGCCGTTTGATAATCCTGAACGCTACAGCCGGTTCGGTCGTAGTTCCCGATTTGGAGATAACGATACAGGAAACTCTTTTATTTTCGATAAAATCAAGCAATTCCGACAAATAATCTTCGTCGAGATGGTGCCCTGCAAAGATAATTTTCGGATTACCGTTATCGACATACGCTTCGAAACTCGAACTTAACGCTTCGATTACGGCTTTTGCGCCAAGATACGACCCGCCTATCCCCGTCACAATCACAACGTCCGATATTTCTCTCAGATTTTGCGAAACTGATTTTATGTCGGAAATATCGGATTCGCTAACCGACAAAGGTAAACTCACCCATCCAAGAAAATCATTTCCTTTACCTGTTTTTTCATAAAGCGATTTATTCGCCGCTACAGCCTTTTCGACAAGGCTTTTTTCAGTGTTCTTATCAACAAATGGCACTATACCATCCACATTTACACGAATATCCATAAAAAATCAATTTATTTTCGAACTGCAAACATACACAAAAAATATTAATTCCGTAAAGTTCCCACCCAACAAGCGTCTTCAATCAGCCAGTCGAGTGTCTGTGATATGCTGAATCCTGCGTGTCGAATTTGTTGAGGGATAATACTTGCTTCGCTCATTCCCGGAACGGTGTTGATTTCGAGAAAATACAGTCTGTCGCCGGAATAGATATAGTCGATACGCGCCAATCCCCAGCATTCTAAACGGTTAATGATTTTTTTAGTGAGCCGTTTGATTCTGTCCGACAATTCGTCAGTGACAGGAGCGGGAGTGATTTCGTCGGATTTGCCTTCGTATTTAGCCTCGTAATCGAAAAAACTGTTCTTGCTGACAATCTGCGTAACAGGAAATTCGAGTGTCCGTCGATCTGTCGAATATATTCCGTGCGACAATTCAATCCCTTCGACAAAAGATTCGATTATCACATCACAGTCTTCTTTCCGTGCGGTTTCGACGGCAGCCTCCAAATCGACAGCCGAATGAACTTTGGTGACGCCGAAACTACTTCCGCCGGCATTGGGCTTTACAAACATAGGATAAGCGATTTTCTTTTCGATTTCGCTCCGATCGAAAACATCTGTCTTTTTCAAGAGAAAATCGTCAGCCATATCTATTCCCAAACTGCGCAGGTAACATTTACAGGCATATTTGTCGAAAGTAAGCGCCGAAACAAAAGCGTTGCAAGTAGTGTACGGTACGCCAAGCAAGTTGAAGTAAGCCTGCAAGATACCGTTTTCGCCCGGCGTGCCGTGTATAATGATAAACGCACAGTCGAAAACAATTTTTTCACCGTCGAGGACAAAACTGAAATCGTCTTTATTCACCGGAATACATTGACCGGAAGCAATATCAACATTCCATTTCGAGCCGCTGACAGATACTCTGTACGTCGAATATTTTTCTTTCGGAAGATGCTTTTCTATAGTAACAGAACTGCGTTCCGAAATGATCTTTTCCGGCGAATCTCCGCCATAAAGTATAGCCACATTCTTTTTAATCATTTATTATCAACAAATTAATCTATTTAGAATAAATACAAAGATAGTC
>JAITKY010000194.1 GCA_031278135.1 Prevotellaceae bacterium
ATGCAACGTTGGGATTTCGGCGCAGGCGCAATGCTCGGATACGAGTTCGGCTGCCGGCTTCAGATTTCGGCAACTTACAAAATCGGATTTATCAACGCCCTGAATGCCGGAAAGGACAACGCTACCCTGTTGCCGCAAACTGTCAGTTTGGGATTGGGTTACAGGTTTTAGTCAAAATCAAATCCGGCGAAACTCAATGGTCGAGGCATTTCGATTAAACCCGAAAAGGGCGTAATCTGTTATTATCGACCACTGCCACCCTAACAGGGCTTGTGATAGGCAAGGACGATTCATTGCACAGGGCGTTGCCCTGTGCTAGTATATTTATGGCTTTGACTGCGTCGATTTAAAAATTCAGCCTTTTTTATTTCTTTCAAAATTATACGGTATAAAATATATACATTTTAATTCGTTATATTTTATTTATTTCGCATCCCTAAATAGGTTATTTGTTGACAGTTCCTTTGATATGAAGTATGAAATATAAATCATACTTCATACCTCATACTTCTTTTTCACCCATTTATCCATCCATGCAAAAAATTCTCTTTGCCATAGGATTGCGTTTTGTGGACGTATCACCCAGTGTGTTTCTTCGGGAAAGACAAGCAATTTTGCCGGTATATTCATCATTTGGGCGCAGTTGAATGCTGCAAGGCCTTGTGTATAAGGCACTCGATAGTCATGTTCGCCGTGGGATACGAGTATAGGAGTGTCCCAATTTTTGATAAAATTGATGGGCGACTGCGCATAGAGTTTTTCGTTATTTTTATCCCAAAACGGACCTACTTCCCAATTTTCGAAAAACATTTCTTCGGTAGAGGAATACATTGCCTGCATATCGAATATTCCGCAGTGAGCGACAAATGCTTTGAACCGTTTGTTGTGATTTCCGGCGAGCCAGAATACCGAATATCCTCCGTAACTTGCTCCCACAGCGCCGATTCGATTTTTGTCCACATAAGGTTGAGTTGCGATATAATCGACAGCCGAGAGCAAATCACGTTCGGGTTGTCCGCCATGGTCTTTGCTCACTGCATCCGACCATTCCTGTCCATATCCGCTGACGCCTCGACGTGCAGGATAAATCACAACATATCCTTTCGATGCCATCAAAGCATAGTTCCAACGATAACTGTACGACTGACTTATTTCGCCTTGCGGTCCTCCGGTACACATTTCGATGCAGGGATATTTCTTCGATTTGTCCATGTTTGGAGGCAAAATTACCCACATTGGCATGTTTTTATTGTCGGTTGTTTTCACCCAGTGTAATTCCATTGCGGGTAAATCCAACTGTTCGAGTATGTCTTTGTTAACGAATGATATTTCGACGCTTTCGCCGGTTTTCGCATCGAATCCGAAGATTTCTGTTGGTTTGATAATCTGCGACCTGTTCACAACAAATCCGGAGGCGGTTTCCTGTATATGCTGATAATCAAAGAATCCGTCTTTGGAGATTTGCTTAAACTCGCCTTCGGGAAAACTCATCCTGAACACACGGAACGTTTCGTCGAAACAAGCTGTGAAATACAGCGATTTACCGTCTTTCGACCAGACAATGCCTGATGGATTCGAATCAAATTCTTTCGAATAATCGGTTTTTGTTTTTGTTACAAAATCATAGACGAATATTCTCGATTTATCGGCTTCGTAACCTGCACGTTCCATGCTTAACCACAACAATTTCGAGCCGTCGGGCGAAAAAGCCGGCGATTTGTCGTATCCAGATGTTCCTTCGGTAAGCATCTCTGTATGTTTACTTTCCGTATTGTAGAGATAGATGTTCGAGTTTGTCGATTCGGCATATTCTTTTCCGGTGAGTTTTTTGCTCGAATACGCCAGGATCCTGCTGTCGGGCGACCACGATGTTTCGCTGATGTCGTCGAAAGGTTTTGTCGGCGTATCCCAAGGTTCGTCTTTGTTGATATCTTCGGGCGATGATACTTTTCCGTCGTTATAATCAGCGATATAGAGATGCGTAAATGTGCCGTCTTTCCATGAATCCCAATGCCGATACATCAAATCTTCGACTACGTAAGCGTTTGCTTTCGGCAAATCGTTGTATATATCCTTTCCCAAAACCTTTGTTACCTGAATGTCAATTGCCAACAACAGTTTTTTTCCGTCGGGCGAGTAACTGAACTCGTTAATCTGTTCTTTTCCGGGAACGACAATTTCGCGTTCGCATGTTCCGTCGGATTTGATTTCGAAGAGTTTACCTTTACGGACAAATCCGATATACAATCCATCGGGACGCCATTTGATTGATCCTTCCCGTTCGGACGAGTTGGTTAATTGCCGTTTGTTACCACCGTCAGCGTCCATAATGTAAATTTCCGAATTGCTTGCATTTTGTTCGACATCGTACCATGTCACAGTATATGCAATCTGTTTTCCATCGGGCGAAACTTCCACGTTTCCAATACGTCCGAAAGACCATAATACTTCCGGCGTCATCAATCGGCTTGTGAGTTTAATGTCCTTTTTACCAATTATCGGAGATATGTTTTGTTGTTCTGTTTTCTCCTTACAAGCGCATATAAACGTAATCATTATCAATACAAATATCTTTTTCATCGCAATACTGAATCTTAATTCAATTCACGATGCAAATGTACCACAAAAATTTTTAATACAGTATTTATAAGGAATATATTTTTTATATCATCTTATAATTAAAGGATTACAATATTTTTTTTACACACAGATTCTGATTCGGATATCGTTTTTAAACGCTCTTTTTGATTTAAAAAAAATATTTTTTTTGTGACTGATTTTTTTGTGGATTTTAGCGCTCCGGATCCTTTTATCCACAGATTTACACAGATGTTCACAGATTTGATTCATCTGTGTGAATCTGTGTAAATCTGTGGATCATATCCTCTTTTTTATCCACAGATTCT
>JAITKY010000211.1 GCA_031278135.1 Prevotellaceae bacterium
TTTCTTTGACGAATCCCCAAATACAGAAAGTTCCGAATACAAACCGTCCGGACAACTGCAAAAAGTCTCTGATACCGACAAGGACGGCATACCCCTCATACCGATAAACGCGATGGCGGGATTCCTGACCGGCGAAGTCCAGATCCTCGAATACGAATGTGAAAGATATATCGTGCCCCTTTTTCGAGAAGCCGAATTTCTGATACAGGTTAAAGGATCGTCCATGATGCCGAAATACAATAGCGGCGATCTGGTCGCCTGTAAAAAACTGTCCCTGAACGACCTTTTTTTTCAGTGGAATAAAGTATACGTTATTGATACCGATCAGGGAGCACTCGTGAAACGCGTCAAAAAAGGGGCGGATGACGACCATATATTAGTCGTTTCAGACAACAAACAATACGACACATTCCCACTGCACAGAGAAAAAATCTATGCCGTCGCCCTGGTTGTAGGCGTTATCCGGCTTGAGTAAAATGTTGGGCTATGTGGTCAAAAAAAGCGGCGGGACAATAGTATTTAGTAATCAAAACAGGTAAAAAAACAAATTTGAATATGGTCTGGATTTTAATAATTCTCATCTTCGTACTCGTATTCCTTTTGGGGTGGTGGGCTGTTCCCCTCATTATAATAATATTTATAATATTAATTTGCCTTGCTGCCTCCCAAGAAAGTAAAACGAAAAGTGAAAATCAACCTGATAGTCATTCCATAAATACCTCGCAAGGATATGATGCGCCATCTGTTATAGATATTACCCCCGCAAAAAGTCCGAATGAATCACCCATTGTCGAAGTCCCTTATTGGGCACATCAATACGTGTACTCCTACTCGGAAATAAATCGTGCCACACACAAACAACAACGATTTTATTTTCACTTCAAAAACCGTTTCTTAAATGGCGAATACATAGACCTGAACGAAAACACAAATTACGCATTCATCCTGCTGTTCGATTTATTAAACGGCTATGACAGGCAACAAACAAACATCGCCGAACTGGAAAACCATTTGAAATTGCTTGGACAACATTACCCCAAAACAAAATCTTACGCAAATTCCTTTCTGATTAAGCGAATGGAAAATGCAGGCAATAACGAAGGGGCAGAAAGAATCCGGGAAGAAGAATACGGCTATTGGAAATTGGGCGTTATATACAGGAATAAATTAAATCTGACCTCAAATCAGGTCAAATTACTTAACCATATCTCTTATTCCAGCAATAACTTTAACACGATAGATTTCTGCATGAAGGAGATTGTCAAACTCTATCTTTCACTCGTAGGCGAACTACAAAATAAATACATTCAGGAAGGCACAACCCTTGATGCCGAACTTGAATCCATTGCCAGTTTAATTGCCAAACAAAAATATAACTATCCGAAAAACCTTGACACAAAAAACAAGTATCTTGTAGATGGAGTCATTTACGAGATACATTCCAATATCTTCAAATACTGCGAAAACGCCGTTCGCGAGTTTTACGGACACAAAAGGAAAATAAACATAGACCCGGATTACAGAGCGAAAACGAAAGAATTATATGAAACAAAAATCTACTCCAAAATAACAGAATCGTTGCCGGATTTAGTCCTGAAAATAACCCCTCCTGACGAAGAGACGGAAATAGAACTCAACAGTCAAAACACAACCCGATGGAAAATGCAATTTAAGATATTGACGGAAAACTATACCGGCAATCCAAAAGAGTTTGTAGCGGCTGTCATCGCCCTCGGAAAACTCAACAAAAACAACCCCTCCGTAGAACTTGTGTTTTTTGAGGCGTCAAAATTCATAGCCAAATACGACCGCATTTCCGCGCTGTCCCTTTACATGCACTACCTGTTTTACGACCTGCAATCTTCGACATTTGACAACCGGCAACTAACGAAAACGATACAGAAAAGTTTATTCAAAAACAACGAACAACTGCGCGACTTTGAGATAATTGTAAGCGAATTTCTGCAAAGTAAGGATTTGAAAAAAGCATTACAGAACGTTTCCGGTATATATGCTCCCAAAAGAAAGAAAATACAATTGAATACCGATTCCGTCAGGAAAGTACGGCAGCAGCACTCCGGAACGGTAGAATTATTGAACGAATACCTGCAAGATGAATATGAAGACGAAAACAACACCATAAACACACGGGAGATAAACAATGACGAAATAGAAATGGAAATCATTCAAAAGACGACGCTAAATGACCCACCCCGAATCTCGCCGTATATCCCTGCCATCCCATTTGTGCCAGTACACATATCCATACTGACGCTGTTCGCAAAAAACAATCTTTCCGTTTCACAGAACGAAATAGAAATTTTTGCCAAATCAAAAGGATTATTCAAAAATCAGATCATCGAAAGCATCAATGAGGCTTGCTATGAACAGTTGGACGATAATTTGATCGAAGACGACGACGAATATTATATAATTAATCCGGATTATTATCAAACAATATTAGCAAAATGATAGAAAATATTAAACCAAAAGAGGCCACAGCCATTATTAACTCCCTGACAGGCGGAGTAGTTCCGAAAACAGGTATTCAACACATCACCGTCGGACGTTCGGATGAAATAAAAGCAGTATTATCTTCACTGGAAGATATAAAAAATGGACACAGCATCGTTAAATTCTGGATTGGCGATTTCGGCTCCGGAAAGTCCTTCATGCTTCATCTACTCAATACGATAGCAATGAAACAGCGCTTTGTCGTATCGAACGTTGATTTTACGCCGGAAACCCGCCTGTATTCCAACGATGGCAAATCCGTCGCCCTTTATGCGGCAATCATGGACAATGTCGCCATTCAAACCAAGCCGGAAGGAAACGCACTACCCACTTTGCTGGAAAAGTGGATTGAGCAGATTATCGTAAAAACAGCGGAAACAAACAACATCTCCCTGACCGAAATCCGCAATGAACAATATCTGAATATCATTCAGTCCGGCATCATAAAAACCGTCAATGAAATCACCGAAACAGGAGGATTCGATTTTGCAACCGTGATAATTAAATATTACACAGGCTACATGAAAGGCGATGACCCACTACGGCGCAACGCCCTGAAATGGCTGAAAGGCGGATACCATACAAAAACCGAAGCGCGACAGGACTTGGGCGTAAGAGAAATCATTAACGACCAGAACTATTACGACATGCTCAAAAACTTCTGCAAACTGTTCGTGAGCATTGGATACAGCGGATTCATGATTAATCTCGACGAAATGATTAACCTGTATAAAATATCCACATCCATAATGCGAGAAAAAAACTATGAGAAAATTCTTACAATCTACAATGATTGCCTGCAAAGCAAAACATCCAACCTGTATTTCAATTTCGCCGGCACGAAAGAAACGCTCGAAAATCCGCGACGCGGCCTTTTCAGCTACGACGCCCTGAAAACACGGCTCGAATCCAACAAATACGAAACAGCGGAAAGACGCGATTTCGCCCAACCCGTCATCCGTCTGTTCCCACTCAATCATAACGAAATATTCGTGCTCCTGCAAAAACTGTCCGAAATATTCAATTACAACTACAAAACGCACATCAACATCTCAGACACAGAAATACGTCAATTCATGGAAGAAATATTCAACAAACCAGGAGCGTCCGAGTTTCTAACCCCCAGAGAGGTCATCCGCGACTTTCTCAATATATTGAATATAATCCGTCAAAATCCGGAAGTCGATAAGAATAA
>JAITKY010000287.1 GCA_031278135.1 Prevotellaceae bacterium
AAATAACAGCAAAGAACCTACCAAAATAATATTGTCAACCGAAAAAACCATACCTTTTAGTCATTTTTATTATTTACATTCATTTCGTCCATATTGTTCAATTTTTGCGCGTTTATGTCCTCAAAAGTACAATAAATTTTGGAATACAAACAAATATAATTATAATTACCTAAAAATAAGACTTGTCCAAACGTCAATATGATTTTTTTATCTCAGAAATTGTAAATTAATCAACGATTCCAAATAAATCGTAATCGTCGGCATCGACGATTTTTATTTTCGCAAAATTTCCGGGACAAAGATTTGTTTCTGTTTTGTAAATCAACACTTCCTGATCTATTTCGGGAGAATCGTGTTCCGATCTGCCGATAACGAAATCATTTTCAGTCCTGTCGATGATGACTTGCATATACTGATTTTTTTTTGCATGATTCAGTTCGCCCGATATTCTGTTCTGTATCAACATGATTTCGTCCGATCTTTCCATTTTTTTGCTGTTACTTATAGAATCCCGGAAATTGGCGGCGGAATACGTGTCTTCTTCTTCCGAATAGGGAAAAACGCCCAACCGCTCGAAACGGACATCTTCGACAAACTGTTTCAACTCGGCAAACGCCTTTTCCGTCTCGCCGGGATGACCAATCAACAGTGTTGTTCTCAATGCAATACAGGGTATTTCCTTACGGATTCGTTCGATAAGGCTGTATGTTTCCTTTTTAGTTATGCTGCGTCGCATTTTGTTGAGAACCCTGTCGCTGATGTGCTGGAACGGGATATCTAAATATTTGCATATCTTCGGATTATCTCTGATTTCGTATATCAGGTCATCGGGGAAAGAAGCGGGATAAGTATAATGCAGTCTTATCCATTCGATGCCTGCGACTTCCGACAATTTCCGTAACAATTCCGCAATTTTCTGTTTTTTGTACAAATCCAATCCATAATATGTTGAATCCTGCGCTATTATGAGCAATTCTTTCACTCCTGCTGCAGCTAATTTTTGTGCCTGAATCACCAGGTTTTCAACCGGTTCGGACACATGTTTGCCGCGTATCAGCGGAATGGCGCAATAACTGCAATTACGGTTACAGCCTTCCGAAATTTTCATGTAAGCATAATGCGAAGGCGTTGTAACAATCCTGTCGCCAACGAGTTCGTCTCTGAAATTGCCTCCTGCAGCCTTGATTATGTCTTTCAAGTTTTTTGCGCCGAAAAAATTGTCAACTTCCGGGATTTCGTTTCGTAACTCGTTTTTATACCGCTCCGCCAGACATCCGAATACAAATAACCGGTCGATGATGCCTGCTTTTTTTGCCCGTGCATAGTTCAGGATTGTGTTTATTGATTCTTCCTTAGCGTCTTTGATAAACCCGCATGTGTTGATAATCACCGTTTTTGCCGATTCGTCGTTAGAATCGTGGACAACTTCGAAACTGTTTCCCGAAAGTTGGGCAATAAGATATTCCGAATCAACAATGTTTTTCGAACAACCAAGCGTAACTATATTTATTTTGTTTTTATTTTTCAATGCCCCTTTTTATTTGTCGGGGTACTCCGACTCGAACGGAGGACCCCCTGCTCCCAAAGCAGGTGCGCTAGCCAACTGCGCCACACCCCGAAATCATTAAATTGCGGGCGCAAAGGTAAGCATTATTTTTTATATGGCAAGAAAAAATTTTCTGTTCTCAATTATTTGTCATATCTTTGAGGCGTTAATTTTTAATATAATTGAAAATATGAAGAAAAGTATTTTTATCATTAAGACACTGATTATTGCGATGATATGTGGTTATTGCACTAATATTGACGCTCAGAATAAGTATCCTGAACCTGAGCCAATGAAGCCAGGGATGTCGGAATTTTGGACACCGCAACCGAAGATTGTTACCCCCGGAAAGGCAACCGATAACGCTGTGATTTCAGCGCCTTCGGATGCCATTGTTCTGTTCGACGGCAAAGACCTCGCTGCATGGAAAAGTTCAAATGGCGAAAACGAAGCGCCGAAATGGATTGTCAAAGATGGTATTATCATTGCAACTCCGACCGGAAGCATCGAAACAAAACAGCATTTCGATGATTTTCAGTTGCACATCGAATGGCGAATCGCCGAAAACATTACCGGAAAAGGTCAGGGACGCGGCAACAGTGGAGTATTTTTGCAAGGCAAATACGAGGTGCAAGTGCTTGATTCTTACCAGAGCGAGACGTATGCAAACGGACAGGCTGGAAGTATCTACAAACAGTCGGCTCCTTTGGTGAACGCCATGCGCAAACCGGGCGAATGGAATGTGTACGACATCATCTATTCGGCTCCGATATTCACAAAAGACGGAACATATCGAATGCCGCCGCGTGTAACGGTTATTCACAATGGTATTGTAGTCCAGAATAATACAACAATTTTGGGAACGACCGAATATATCGGGTTTCCGAGAGTAATCGAACACGGAGCCGGTCCGATAATGCTTCAAGATCATGGCAACGCCGTTCATTTCCGTAATATCTGGATAAGAGTATTATAAACGGATGAAAAAGCAGTTTTGTCTGTCGATTTTGTTGATTGCCATTTGCTGTGAATTGAGAGCGCAGTATGTTGATTATGGTGAAGATCCTGCACGTCTCAAATGGCGTCAGATTAAAACAGAGCATTACAGGCTGATCTATCCTGCTGGAAACGAACGGCGGGCAAATCTGTACGCTAATATTCTCGAATCCATTTATCCTCATGTACGCAATACTTTAGCGGCGAAAAGAAGTTCGGTTGTTCCGGTTGTTTTACATCCGTACAATGTTAATGCAAACGGGATGGTGTCGTGGGCTCCGAAACGTATGGAACTGTTGCCGTCGCCCGATTTTGATTCCCGTCTGCAACGTCCCGAACTGAATTTACTGGTGCACGAATCGCGGCATATTGTCCAGATAGATAAGCAGAATAGTGGCATTTTCAGACCTTTCTACTTTCTTTTCGGGGAACAGACGATGGGTATTGCTTCGTTGCTCAAACCCCAATGGCTTCTGGAAGGCGAGGCTGTAGTTACGGAGACAGCCTTGTCTTCTTCGGGGCGGGGACGAGTGGCATCGTTTTTGATGCCTTACAGAGCGCAGATTGCTACAGGGAAAAATTTTTCGTTAGACAAATGGTTCTTAGGTTCATACAGAGATAATACTCACAATTTCTACGCTTTGGGATATGCAATGACTTCGTATGCGAGGCTGAATTATGGCGCCGGCGTCTGGGATAAAGTCTGGAACGACATGAACTGTTCGTTGTTACATCCTGTTGCATTGAAGAAAAATACCGGATTGACGCCCATAAAACTGTTTAAATCAACTTTCGAGGCGCTCGGTAAAGAATGGGATTCGTTGATGCCCGAAAATCCCGATTCATTAACTTTCATTTCCAAAAATCACAGACAATATACTTCTTATAAATATCCGCAGGAAGTAGAAAACGGGGTTATCAGCCTGAAAACAAGTCTTTCGGAGGTTCCTGCTATTGTATTCATCGATTCGTCGGGGAAGGAACATTTTTTGACTTATGCGGGAAATGTCAACAGCAAACCCACTTACAGCGACGGTTTTGTGTATTGGAGCGAATATATTCCTGGAATAAGATGGCAACACGAAAACTATTCGGTTGTCAAACAATTGAATCTGCATACGTTACAGGTCAAAAACATTTCGAAACGCAGCAGATATTTTATTCCGACTGTGACGTCCGGAAAAATCGCCGTTTTTGAACACGAACCCAACGGACAGAACAGTATTGTCATGATAGACCGGTCGGGACAAAAACTGAAATCGTATCCGGTGATTGACAATATGCCTGTGCAGGACATGGTTATCGACGATAATGGAAAAATATTGGCATCGCTGACCGGACAGGGAAATGCTGTCTTCCGGCTCGACCCGAATACTTCACAGTGGGAAAAAATGCTGGATTATCAGCGTACTAACATCGAATCGTTGCGAATGTACGGCGGACAACTGCTTTTTGAATCGGGATACAACGGTGTGAACAATATCTATTCACTTGATACGTCGTCGTTTTCCATCAAACGGTTGACAAATTCGATGTACGGCTCGTTTTCGGGAACGTTTTCCCGTGACGGAAACAAACTTTATCTGTCGGACTATTCCGCTAAAGGATACAGGATTGCAAGTATCGATACAAAAAATCTTAACAAAAAATCTGTGACTTTCGACAGCCCTTACAAGTTTAAAACAGCGGAGGCTCTTTCGTCCCAAGAATTGTTCAATATCGACGAACATACTTTCAGCGACACAGTCGAATACGTTTCAAAACCCTACAAAAAGGCCGCAAATCTGTTTAATATCCACAGTTGGTTTCCGTTTTACCTGAATCTCGACGAAGCGATAGAAAATTACCGGTTCGAGTTTAATCAGGTCAAACCCGGAGTTTTCCTGCTTTCACAGAACAGGTTGAACACTTTGACTTCGCAAGTGGCATATTATTACGACAATATCGGAAAAGCGCATCACGGGTTTTTGTCGTTACGATATTCGGGCTGGTTTCCTGTTCTGAGTTTCAAGATGGATGTCGGAGGACAAAAATATCGCATTTCGTCCGATGGTTCATATTCTTATGCTTGGGAAAATCGAAGAACGACGGCAACATTTTCGGCATATATTCCGCTTAAGTTCACAGACGACTATAATATACATGGATTACAGCCATTTATGAACTTTAAATATGATAATGGCATTACAGGCAGTTCGGGACAGCATTATTACAATTATCTGTACTCCGGAATATATTATTACAGGTATCACACTCTGGCTCATAACGATATATTTCCGAAATTTGGTTGGCAAATGTGGCTGAATTATGTAGGTAATCCTGCTAACGATATGAGCGAATTGCTTATTGGAAAGATAAATCTGTATCTGCCTGGCATATTGAGCAATCACAGTTTGAGGATAAGCGCTTCCCTGCAACGTCAATTGATGTCCGGCAGCACAAGGTATTATTTTTTCGAACAGTATGTTGATATCGCACGCGGACGCAGTTACAGCGATTATATCCGTACAACAGAACTTTACACTGTCAAAGGTGATTATTCGTTCCCGATTGTTTATCCTGACGTCAAAGTCGGTTCTTTGATGTATCTGTCGAGAATCAGGGGAAATCTGTTTTACGACATCACAATAAAACAGCCTTCGTATGGATTTGATTTGACGCTCGATATGTATTTTTTGAGAATAAGGTATTCGCCTTTAACTCTGATGTTCAGAACAATCAAAATTCCAAAACACAACTTTATTTACAGTTTTTCGACAGGAGTGAGTTTTTAACGCCGATTAAAAAACGAAATATTTCCGTTTGAGAATAATAAAAA
>JAITKY010000029.1 GCA_031278135.1 Prevotellaceae bacterium
ACATACAAAATACATCATACATCATACATCATACATCATACATCATACATCATACATCATACATCATACATAATACATCATACATCATACATCATACATCATACATCATACATCATACATCATACATCATACATCATACATCATACATCATACATCATAACTCTATCAACTGCAATCTCAACGCATTTAGTGCTATCGACGAAGCGCCGGCAATATTTCCCTGTCTGTCACAAAAAAAATTATAGGAAAAAGTTTTAGTACTGTTTGGTGTCGTTATCCCGAACCAGCACAATCCCACGGGTTTATCTATTGTTTCTCCGGTGGGTCCCGCTATTCCTGTTGTCGAAACCGCATAATCGGCGTTAAACGTTTTAAGCGCTCCTTCAGCCATTTGCCGGGCGACTTCGCTACTGACGGCTCCAAATTTTTCGATATCAGCAGGATCGACATCTAACACACTCGTCTTTATTTCGTTGGAATACGCAACTATTCCACCTTTGAAATACGCCGAACTGCCTGAAATCGAAGTTATCCGGTGGGCAATACGTCCACCTGTACACGATTCGGCTGTTGCAACCGTCGCTCCCTTTTTAAACAACAATTCGCCTAAAACCGATTCCAAAGTATCAGGCTCATATCCATAGATATACTTTCCTAAAACATCAATCAGTCGGTTAAACTGTTCTTCGATAATCTGTTTTCCATCGGGAATATAACTTGACAATCGCAATTTCACGCCTGTTTCGATGTTTGGGAGATAAGCCAGCGCAATATTTTCAGGCAAAGCATTTTCCCAGATTTCTATTTTTTTTGCGAGTTCGGATTCCGAAATGCCATACGTCATCAATGTTTTATGGAAAATTTCGGGTAAAGCGATTTTTTGTCTCAACAAAACCAGCACATCCGGCAACATTTTCATCATTTCGGAAGGTACACCCGGCATGGCAACACAGACAGTTTTGCCCTTTTCGAACCACATACCGGGAGCCGTTCCGTGATTGTTGGGTATAACCGTACAGCAATCAGGAACTTCAGCTTGTTGTTTATTGAGCTCGTTCATGGCGATGCCTCTTTTTACAAAACGTGTTTCAATAAATTTCAAACTTGGTTCATGCACAATCATGCGGATAGAGCCAAAATAACCGGCTAACACTCTTTTGGTTATATCGTCGTTTGTGGGACCGAGACCTCCGGTTATGAGAATTATGTCTGCACTCTGTTCTGCTTCCGACAAAGCCGTTTTTATTGCTTCCGCATTGTCGGATATAGACGTTATCTTATTGACTTTTACCCCCGACAGATTCAATTCACGCGCCATCCACGCCGAATTAGTATCGACAATTTGACCTATAAGTATCTCATCGCCAACAGTTATTATTTCAGCCGTGTACACTGTTATTTCTTTTTTAGAATCTTCGGCAAATCGTATGCAACTCCCAGCCTGAATCCTTTTTCAAGAACCTTCTGCTGCGTCCCAACGTCTATCCACGAATGTGCTTTGATATAAGGATTTAGAAAGACTGACAGGCCGAAATCGAAATCATAATTAAGGCCAGCTCCGACAATTCCTCCGAATCCTGTTTGATTTTCGAAATAAACACTGTTGGAGACGTCAACGTCAATCAACACTCCAGCATTGACAAAAAAGTACTTCAAGAACTTAGCCCTTAATGTTACCGGAACATTAAGCAAGTTCATTTCCGTTTTTTGTGTTCGCATGAACATATTTTCGCCGGGCATAATATTGGGAGAAATGTCAATATTATGTCTCGAATATTCCAGTCCCGTTTCTACTTCCAGCCACTTGTTCAAACCCCGTATGTAGGTCAATCCCAATGTATAAAAGTTTTTACCTTCGTAACTGTAATCAGAAACGTCCGATTTCCCAAAAATATCGTTAACTCCCAAAGATGAAAATGTTAACCCTATCTTGTTGGTGAGTTCGTTTTTGGCATTCAATTTGCCGGATTCTTTTTGAGCGTACAATGAAGTCTGCATTGCCAATATGCAAATGATAACTAATAATTTAAAGGTTCTATAATTCATATTTTACTTTTTTTATTTATTATTATTTTTAATTAATTATTTCCCATCCCTTCTTTATATTTTTATCGATAACGTCCTGCATAATCTGCATAATCTGTTCTTCGTTATTCGACACAAACACATCCCTTTGCAGCGGTTCTTTACGTTCCGAACTGAAATTGGTGTAGTGAAAAACATAAGCCGGATATTCCGGTTTTTTTTCTTTTCCCGTTTTCCATACTACGAATTTCTGCACCATGAGTTTGTTTCCCGTTTCTTTCTTATATACCTCACGATGAATGATTTTGCTTTTCGGAAGTTCGATATCTTTTTTGATTTCGTCTTCCGGAATATACGAAAAACTGTTGATTTGCGACAGTCGGATGTCCTCGAAACACACTTTTTTGTCGTCACGAAATCTTACGAAAATAGGATAAACGAAACTTATCCCACTGACACTGCCTCGTCTTACATACTGTCCATTAACTATTTCCAGTACAGGATTCATAATCGCTCCCGAAGACGTCTCGAACAGAACGTCGTTTACCATCAGTTCGATAACCGTTTCGGGTTTAATCATGTGAAAAGCAACATGATTGGAGTCTGTTTCGATATACAGCGATTCGATAATTTTCGGAGTTAAGTCGTTGAGCAGTTTTTTTTTCAGTTCGTCGTCGAATCCGTTGCCTGTTTTTCCTGTTATCTGATAATGACCTTCTTCGGGCATCATTGCCAAAAGCAAAGATCGTATTTGTCCTTTTTGGTCTCCCGTTCCTTCCGAAAAGCCAACTATCGCAACATCAACGGTATAACGCGGTTTTATCTTGTACACCAAAGGCAATTCGCTCCTAACAACAAGACCTTCGGCGCCCTCATCCTCAACCCATTTGCGATAAATTTCCCTTACATCCGATTTCGAGGACGCTCTCTGCATTATCACAGGACGACAAGTGTCTGTTTTCCCGAAAATATTGTTCAACGTCCTGTATGTCTCTTCGTAAGACATCGCCTTGTTGATGTCGTTATTGATTTCGTAGATGTCGAAAGGCGCAATGTGCAGGTTTTTAACGAGTTTTTCGTCTGACAAAGATTCAAGCACATCGAACACTCTTGTACGTCCTTTTCCCTCATTCACATACAGTTCCGAAGGGATAACTGCCTGCTGTATTCCTGCTGCCGACAAGGCTTTTCCGGCTTCATCGACGCATGGCAATCCAAGTCTGACACGTCCCGAACGGTTCAATACAAACACATTATCTCCATCGAAAAATATCAGGTTAAGTTCGCCGTCATATTTGCGGGTTACGAAAAAATCGCTGCCGCCCAAACGGTCGCTAATCTGTTCAGGGTTAATCGACAAGTAACTTTTTGTAACTTCCTTTTTGTAGTTGATTGCCTTAGCCGACAATTCTTCCGCCACCGCTTCCGCAGGACCTTCTTCGTATCCGTTCTTTTTCGTCAGTTTGTCTTTATATATTTTCATCATTGTTAAGCGCTTTTACTTCCATATTAGTTAAATGCAATATCATGCAATATTTATCGCCGTCGATTCGTCCTTCCAGAAAAGCCCTGTAAGGAGTTCCACCTGAGGTAATTATCAAAGGTTCGGCGCCTTTTTTTCCTGCGCCGACAAACATTAACGATTTGCTTTCGTGCAATTCTTTTGCCATATCGTATAGAAAATCGTACGTCAATCCGCTAACATGCTTTATCTGATACTTTTGGACAAAAACAAACTTGCGAACGGCAACTTCTTTCGGCACTTTCTTTCCCGACCACTGTATCATATTTTCGCCCGTAATGTTCGACACAACTTTCGTGAGATCTTTGCGTTCTTTTTCTTCGCCGTCAGGAGTTCTGACAATTTGTAACCTGTTGACTCTGTAAGCGATTTTGTTATCTTTATTGAGATAAAGTTTATGCGTGCCGCCTATTTTCCGCCCAATATTTTCGATATCAAGTTCGGGATCGGATTCGATAATCGCTTCGCCCAGGGCTTTCAGATCTCCGTATTTTCCGACTAAAGCCTCGTCCATCAGTTCCAGCGTCGATTTCAGGAGTTTAATATTCTGTTGTTCTGCGCCGTTACCGAGTATATACTTCACTTTGCTTTTTTGTGTGATACGTTCGAAGGCTACTTCGGCATCCCGCTTTTTTTCGTTGGATATATTTATTCCTCTCATAATGAATAACTGTTAAAACATTGAAAAATCAATTTCCGTATCTTCCTCTTCTTCCTCTATTTCGGGCTCTTCTTCGATAATTGACGTTTGAACGAGGCTAATCATCTCAAACTCATTCAGTACGCCAATCATCATAAACAGATTTTTGCCTTTGTTTTGGTCGCCAGCTGTCAGCAAAAACGCTGTTTTACCTTCATAACTGTCTCTATAACAGTATGTGAAACTGTAAATATCGTTGCCGATAAAGTTGATAAGTTCGTCGCTTACCCCGTCTAACTGATAGAACGACAGGATGCTATAGTCCAAAAATTCATCGATGCCGACTTTTTGCGACAATTCTATCGGAACAGAATAACTCGACGGCATCAACTCCGCCGGCATACCATCCTCATACACTGCTTTTAACTCGGAACGTTGCACCCAAAAACCGTCGCTGGAAACAATACCCAAAGCGATTCCGCCTTTCGGTATGATAAAAGTGCCGGATTCGTCCATACTGACAAGTTTACACTCGTTTCCTTCGTCGTCCAAAGCGATATTTTCTGTCCAACCGTAGAGTTTTTTACGGTCGATCTTTGTCGGAGAACTTACATACTCCTTACCGTTCACTAAAAATGTTAATTCTCTTGCCATTTTTGACTGTTTTTACGGTGCGAAAGTACACATTTTTTTTTAATCCGAAAATAAAATGTGTTTTTGAACGCTTGCGGGCTTTGACATGTTCTTAATTCAGTTACCTTTTGCCCGTTCAATCAATTCTATATATTTATTTTTAATCAAAATTTTATCTGTATCTGCAATTTTGCATCTGTTTGTTTGTTTCCTGCGATAGCCGCCAATCCGCTGCTTATTTCTTCTTTTTCGAAATAATATGTCTGCGATATACGGAACCATAACTGTATTTTATTTTATATTTTATATCCGATATTGAGATAATACCGGCTTCCCTTGTCCGAATAGGCGGGCGCCGAAAAGGCGTATAAAATATCCGATTCATAGACATATAGCCTTGAATTCCAGCCGTCGGTATCGAAAATTGCATACCTCAACACAAAAGAAAGCGGAATCGTCCATAATTTGTATTTGATATCCTGCGACATCAAAAAACCTTTTTCATTAGTCTGCATTTCGGGGTTGTAGAAACAGAATGCAATCCTGCTGTTCATGCTCAATTCCGACGACAGACTGTAAGCGGCTTGCAACAAGGCTCTTGTCCTTTCGACGTTTTGTGTGGAGGATACCGTGCCGCCCGACAGATTTTTCATTGCTTTGTCATGTTGTATTTTTATCCGCACATCGAAATCCCTGTTTGGTGTGTAATTTGCCTGCACAAGATAGTCCCAACCCGAAGAAGGTGAATCGATTCCGTAACGTAGCCATGGAAAAGAATATGAATCGAAAAAAGCAGATATTTTCCAGTTTCGATGAGGTAATATGCTGACACCAAGATATAAACCCTGTTCGTTTGCCGTACTGCTGTTTTCACCGAACGCATTCGAATAGACTGCCTGATAGTAAGTCTGATAATTCCTGTACAGCGATGAAAACTGCAACCAATGGTTTATATCAGCCGTTATTCCTGCAAGAACCGCTTTTCCTCCATTCGAACTGATTGCCGCTTCACCAAACAACGAAATGTTTTTGATTATCGCCCGATAATCGATGGCAAAATTTGCGTTCGACGGCTCATGAAGCGTAAACCGGTTATAAGGTTTGATATCTCTGTAATCGTCAGCACCATAACGTCCGTACAAAGCCGTTGCCCCAACACGCCAAAAAGTCTTTCCATAAGCGACATTTACGCCCGTAACGGTTTCGGACAAAGCATTTTTACGGCTAATTTCGTTCTGTGTCCGGTGCATTCCGGTTGCCG
>JAITKY010000082.1 GCA_031278135.1 Prevotellaceae bacterium
CGTTGAATATTACGGCGGCTTCAATCAGAGGTATGGAGGTTTTGAGCGGTAATAATATTGAAAACTTGTCCAGAATAAGTATGGTCGTTACATTAAAAATGTATAAATGAAACGCATAATTTTTTGCAAAGGTAACCTTTTTCTAATATGACAATGGATAAATTTCCTGATATTCACGCTATTAAACTGTAACCTTATAGTTCTTTCATATAATTTAATGAAATTTAACATTAAAAAAGGTATCAATAAACAAAAAATGAGTAACTTTGTGCCGGAATATTTAAAGATAATATTAGTGTAATGATATGAAAAAGATTGGATTAGCATTGTTTATTGTGTCGCTTTGGTTTACTTCATGCGACGAAAGATACACAGAAGAAAGAGGTCAGGTCTTCGAAGGAACGTGGACTCTTCTTGAATCTTATGTTGATAGTGGGAGAGTTACTATTCACAAAGGGAATTTTTTTGTAGCGAGAAAATTCGAAGGTGAAAATCTTCTATTGTTCTATTCCGGAGGGCGTTATGATTCTTCGTTTTTTTACCGAGTTCAGGATAACAACCTGTTTGTTCGCCCGGTTAAGGATATGGTCGATGTGATAGAGTATTATATGTTAGATTCGGCAGGCGACACAATTAAAAGCGAATCAGGTTATCCGAAAATATATCGCGCTACAAAGGACGAATGGGATTCACAATGGCATTTTGACGCGTCACGAAAAGATATTCTGATAATCGACACCATAGTCGAAATTCAGAAGCCCATACATCCTCAAACCGATTATTTGCCTGAAAAATATTACGGTACATATTCGTTCAATACCGGAGCACAAGTCATATTGACAATAGAACGTTATTCTGTTGGAGAAAACGGTGCTCCGACAAACAAATTGTACGGAAGAGACATATATTCGCGTCCCGAAGAAAAAGAATAAAAGGCATAAAAAAGTGTTTGTTGTTCATTTTGTGTCCGGCGCTTTTCGATTTTTGAGCAAAAAAACGGAGAGTGTTGGACTTTTATTTGTCAATAAATCAATCGTGTCACAAAAAAAAGAAAATAATAATGTTGTTTCACAAAAAAAATTATTACCTTTGCGCCCAAATTTAATAATTTGATGAGATTGTTTAATATATATTTTATATCAGATGGAAAGTATGGAAAGTCCGAGAGTATTGTTTGTTAGTTCAGAAATTTATCCGTATTTACCCGAAAGTCCTATTTCGAATGTATGTCAGCAACTGCCATCGGCGATTCAGGATAAAGGGTTCGAAATCAGAACTTTTATGCCGAAGTTCGGATGTATCAACGAACGGCGTAATCAATTGCACGAAGTCATTCGTCTTTCAGGTTTGAATTTGATTATCAACGATTCCGATCATCCGCTGATCATTAAAGTAGCATCGATATCATCGGCACGGATGCAAATTTACTTTATCGACAACGACGACTATTTTCAACGTAAAACTCTTTACAAAAACGAAGACGGAATATGGTTTCCCGATAACGACGAACGCTCAATATTCTTTGCGAGAGGAGTTTTGGAAACAGTACGCAAACTTCGCTGGTCGCCCGACATCGTCCACTGTCATGGATGGTTTTCGTTCATATTGGCGCTTTACATGCGTAAGTCGTTCAAAGAAGACCCTTTATATGCCGATTCAAGAATTATCCTGTCGCTGTACGACGAGCCAACACCGGAAACATTCGACGAAGATTTCAAACGCAAAGCCGTAAACGACGGCGTCAAAAACAAAGATTTGGAAATGATGAACGAACCGACATTCGAAAATATGGTCAAAATGTGCATCAGTCTTGCCGACGGAATTATCATTGCAGAGCCCGGTTTGAACGAAAAATATATCGAGTATGCAATTGAAAACAAGAAACATGTGCTCGAATATCAGTCGCCGGAAGAATATATCGACAAATATGCGGAGTTTTATCGGACAGTTGCCAAACGAAGAAAAAAGAATAAAGATATAACCCAAAATGGAAAGTGAACAAAGTCATCCGAAGCAAAGTATGAAAGACGACATCGTCGCAATGCTGAAAGAGAAATCAGCAGTAAAACAGCAAGTTTACGACAATACGTTTGAAATGTTTTCGACACTCAAAGACGTGTTGCATGAATTGATCAACGACGTAAACAACGAAATTCTCGACACCGACAGAAGAATCAAACTCGATTACAGAGACAGAGGGAAATTCGAAGCAGAAGCCAAAATTGCCGAAGATGTCTTGATTTTCAGTATGCATTCCAACGTGTTCGAGTTCGACAGAGACCATTTGGTATGGAAAACATCGTATGTACAGAAAAACCGCTTAAACTCGTATTGCGGAATCATCAGCATCTACAATTTCCTCTCCGATTCGTTTAAATACAACAGAATAAACGACTTGGGATACCTTATCGGACGAATATTCATTAATCGTGAAAAACATTTTTTCGTCGAAGGAAAACAGCAAATGAACTGTCTGAACAATTTTTCGAGTCAGACAATTAACGAAAACGAAATCAGGACAATCCTCGAAAAAGCAATACATTACGCTTTGCGTTTCGACCTGCTGACACCGCCCTACGACACAGTAAAGATAGCAACAGTCGAACAACTGAATGCAAAGATAGAAAATGGGAAATTGCAAACAGGCAAACGTCTGGGATTCAGATTCGAATCAGACGATATATTAATGTAAATAAACAGTTATTTTATGGATTATAATACTCAAAGAAAAAAATTGGCGCTCCCCGAATACGGACGCTCTATTCACAAAATGGTCGATTGGGTTACTACAATCGCCGACCGCGACGAACGCAATAAACAAATACGTGCAGTTATTGCAGTTATGGGAAACATGAACCCCCATTTAAGGGACGTGAACGACTTCAAACACAAACTGTGGGACCACGTGCATATAATGTCCGATTTTAAAATTGACATAGATTCACCATTTCCTATTCCCACAAAGGAAAGTTTTAATACTCCTATACATATAATTCCTTATGCGTCGAGTCCTATCAGAATACGGCATTACGGACGGAATATTCAACAGATGATCGAGATAATAGCGCAATCCAAAGATTCTGAAATTAAGGAAAAATCGCTGATCATGCTTGCAAATCACATGAAAAAGTCGTATGTCACATGGAATAAGGAAACTGTGAGCGACGACATCATTTTCAGAGACATCGAATATCTGTCGGGCGGACGAATCAGGATGCCCGAAAATATCAAACTGTCGCCGGCATACAATCTGAATACCAGCACAACTATGCCATCCACAACAAAAAGTAATGGCGGCAGTAGCGGCAAAAAAGTGAAAAAGAAAAAGTAAAACGACGACGGAAATGGCAACTTTCGAAGTAAAAGGAGGATTGTCGTTGCACGGGGAAATTGTCCCTCAGGGAGCGAAGAATGAAACGTTGCAAATACTTTGCGCTGTGTTGCTTACCGAGGATAAAGTCACTATCGAAAACGTGCCGTCGATTCTGGATGTCAACAGCATGATTGAGTTGCTGGCTGAAATTGGCGTTGTCGTCGAAAAAATATCGGAAACGACATACTCTTTTGAAGCGAAATCTATTAATCTCGATTATCTTCAAACTCCGCAATTCCGGAAAAAAGCAACAGCGTTAAGAGGGTCGATTATGATTGTTGGTCCCTTGCTTGCACGTTTCGGAAAAGCATTCGTCCCGAAACCCGGAGGCGACAAAATCGGTCGCCGCCGTCTTGATACTCACTTTATTGGCTTTCAAAATCTCGGAGCAAACTTCGAATATGATTCGGTAACCCGGTTCTACAAAGTCGAGGCACATAACTTGCAAGGCACATACATGCTGCTCGACGAAGCATCGGTGACAGGTACGGCAAACATCATTATGGCGGCAACGCTCGCAAAGGGAAAAACAACCATCTATAACGCTGCTTGTGAGCCTTATATACAGCAACTGTGCAAGATGCTGGTAAGGATGGGCGCAAAAATACAGGGTATAGCATCCAATTTGCTGACTGTCGAAGGAGTAGAGCGGCTTTCGGGAACTGTTCACCGGATTTTGCCCGACATGATCGAAGTCGGCAGTTTCATCGGGATGGCGGCGATGACACAAAGCGAAATCACAATCAAAAACGTGTCGGTGAACGATTTGGGAATTATCCCGGCGCAATTCGGACGGTTGGGTATCAATCTCGAAATCCGTGGCGACGATATTTTTGTCCCGATGCAGGAATCGTATGAGATAGAAAGTTTTATCGACGGTTCGATAATGACGGTTGCCGATGCGCCATGGCCTGGTCTTACTCCCGATTTGCTCAGTGTCTTTCTTGTTGTAGCAACTCAAGCCAAAGGAAGCGTGCTGATTCATCAGAAAATGTTCGAAAGCCGGCTATTTTTCGTTGACAAACTGATAGATATGGGCGCTCAAATCATACTCTGCGACCCCCACAGAGCCACAGTTATCGGTCATAACAAAAAAATCAGCCTTAAGGCTACAATAATGACGTCGCCCGACATCAGAGCAGGCGTCGCCCTTCTCATCGCTGCAATGTCGGCAAAAGGCGTAAGCATTATCCACAATATCGATCAGATAGACAGAGGATACTCCAAAATCGACGAACGTCTCAATGCTTTGGGAGCAGATATCAAACGAATCACGAATTGAAATATACAATGCCATCCGTTATCCCCAACTTTCGAAAAGTGTGGGTAGTGTCGTTGCCTGTGATGTTGAGCATGTTGGCTCAGAATATTATCAGCGTTACCGACACTGCATTCATGGGACGCGTGGGCGAAATCGAACTTGGCGCAGCGGCTATCGGAGGCGTTTATTTTCACGTGCTGTTCATGCTCGGATTCGGGTTTGCAACCGGTATGCAGATCCTGATTTCGAGACGGAAAGGCGAAAATAATCTTTCGCAAATCGGTCCTGTCATGGAAACGGGATTGCTGTTTCTGTGGATTTTGGCAGCAACGCTTATTGCCGGAGCGCAATTGCTTACGCCGAGTATCATGCCTCTGGTTATCAATCACGAAAGTCTTTTGCAACCGTCGATCAACTTCCTTAATATCCGTATATACGGTTTGATTTTTGTTTTCGTAAACGTGTCGTTCAGGGCTTTTCACGTGGGAACAACCAATACTCGTCCACTCACTTATGGCTCAATCGTTATGGCGACGACAAATATCGTTCTCGATTATCTGCTGATATTCGGGAAATGCGGTTTCCCTGAAATGGGGCTCGAAGGCGCGGCTCTTGCATCGGTCGTTGCGGAGGCTGTCGAAACAGTGTATTTCGTTGTGTATAACTCGCGTGCAAAAATAAGGAAAACGTATCGACTGTTCTATTTCCGTAATGTGAATTTCGGATTATTGAAAAAAACGCTCAACATCTCCATATTCGTTATGCTGCAATACTTTATTTCGTTGAGTACGTGGTTTATTTTCTTCATTGTCATCGAAAAAACAGGCGAACAAAATCTGGCGTCGTCGAACATTATTCGCAGTATTTACGGATTCATCACTATCCCCGTGTGGGCATACGCCGCCGTAACAAGTTCATTTGTAAGTAATGCCATTGGCGCCGGTCACACGGAACAGGTTACTGCAATCATCGCTAAAACGGTCAAAATCAGTTTCGTTACTTCGCTCATTATAACATTGTGTACAAGCGTCCTGGCTCGACAGGTACTGATGATTTACACCGACAATATGGAACTTGTCGATCTGTCGTTGCTGTCGATGTATGTGATACTCTCCGCAAACATTATTTTTTCGTGCAGTTGTGTGTCGTTCAGCGGAGTGAGCGGTACCGGAAAAACTAAAATCGCAATGTTTATCGAAATAATTTCGCTAACATTCTACATGACGGCGCTATATTTGCTCGTTTACTATTTCCCCGATAATGTGGAGTTTGCATGGTTCTCGGAATTGGTTTACTGGACGGGTTTACTGATTCTGTCGCTACTGTATCTGAAATTCGGGAAATGGCGACCTCGAAATTATTAGATTGCATACGTAATATATTGTGTACTTCATGATTTGCACATTTCCACATTAGTCACTACCTTTGTCGAAATTTTTTGATTAAAAATGAATAAAAATATAGGAATAATAGAAGTAGAAAATATGGAATTTTTCGCTCATCATGGTTGTCACGAGGAAGAAAGAAGTAAGGGAAATACTTTTCTCGTAACTCTGAAAATCGAAACTGATATGATGCCGGCTTCCGAATCGGACAATATTATCGATGCTGTGAACTATCAAACAGCATACAATATCGTTAAGGAAGAAATGATGATTCCTTCGAATTTGCTGGAAAATGTCTGTTATCGCATATTGAACGCCCTGTATGACAAAATGACGGATATCAAAAAGGTGACGGTCAAAGTCAGTAAACTCAATCCTGCAATGGGCGGCAGAATCGAAAAAACTTCTGTTACACAATCAAGATAAATAAGAGATATGGACAAAAACAAACATGTTATTCTGGTAGGAATGCCGGGTAGTGGAAAAAGCAGTTTGGGCTTTATTTTGGCGAAACTGATGAAACGACCGTTTGTCGATACCGACTACTACATAATCAAAAGAGAGAAAAAATCGATTGCCGAAATCTTCGACGAACAGGGCGAAGATAATTTCCGAAAACTTGAAAGACAAACATTGCTGAAAATCATCAGACATAACCCTTCGGTTATCTCCACCGGCGGCGGTATGCCATGTTTTTACGATAATATGGATGTTATGAACGAATTTGCTGTAACCGTATATCTCGAAGTGACACCCGAAATATTGTTCGAACATCTTAAAAATAATAAAAAACGCCCATTGGTGAGAGATAAAACACCCGAAGATCTAATGGATTACATAAATACTTCGCTGGAACAAAGAAAACAATATTACGAAAAAGCCTGCATCTCTGTACAAGCTTACGATATAACTCCAACACAACTTGCAATGAATCTGTATAAAATGATTAATGGATAAGTCAGGATGTATTCAAAAATGCTGTTTTTTTTACTTTTTCGGTCTAAAATGTAAGAAAATTACCTCAATCGAAGATTAATGCGACATTTTTCTAGGGTTTTCTAGCTTTTTTCTAGGACTTCCTAGCTTTTCTCTAGGACTTCCTAGTTTTTTTCTAGGATTTCTTAGTTTTGTGTCAGGATTTTTCAATTAACCCAAAATGTCCATTAGAATATAACTTGCTGATAATGAATATTTATTATAATTGACGCCATTAGAAAATTTGATTTGCAATATACTAATAATCACAGAATTATAGCGCATTAATTCGATGAAAAAGGTAATTTTTGCATGAATTAATGCTAATGGACATTTTGGGATTAATAAAATTTTTACAAAACAATTTTTTTCAAAATTGACTGTTTCTGAACGAAAAAAAATTATTTGACAGACATGTTAAAAAGACTTTCGCTAGATTGTTCTCCGAAAGAACGGCGAAAGTGCGACGATTCCTGTTCTATATGCGAATTGTAACATTTGTAATTCAGAACCTTCCCACTTACATTTTTTATGTTGCAATAAGAATCATCGTTCAGATCGAGATCAAATTTATCGATGTAGGAATCGCTTATCGACAACCGGCTTTTAGTCAATTTCAGACTAAACAAATCGGAATATACATTCGTCAAAATTATCGATTTACTGTTCCGGGCGACGATAGATTTTAGATCGGCGCATACAATATATAAGGCAACAATGCTGTCGGATATTTTGGGAATCCTGTTGATATACAATGTGTCATTTCGCACATCAAAGATTCCGGGCGATATTTCGTTTACTGTATCGACAACAGTGAGTTCGTTGCTTTTACCCGAAGTGACTAAAAATAAACCGCCTGAAGTATCGGCGATAACAGTAAACTTTGGCAAATCGACTTTCGATTCATATAATTTGGACGTCCGGATATGCTTTTGCCGCTGTTCTTCTTTCTGCCGTTTGTATTCGACGTAATGTTGCTTATCGTCGATATAAAGGACTGCAAGTCCGCTGAATATCACAAACAGATATGTGATAATTAAAATATTACTTGTTTTCATACAGATATTTTTTTAATTTTTTACATTTAATATGTCTAATAATTCTTTTAAATCGTTTTTATTGAGTTTCAATAACTTTACTTTATCGATAAACTCCGGCAAATCGGTTTTGAAAAATTCTGTTCTTTTTCTTTCCCGAATTTTCTGTCCGGCATCGACGGTTACAAAAAAGCCTATTCCTCTTTTGTTCTCAATCACGCCCGCATCGCTAAGGATTGTATATGAACGTAAAACAGTGTTGCTGTTTACTTCAAAGTCGGATGCTAAATCCCTGATGGAAGGCACTCTCTCGCCCGATTTCAGTGTCTCTTCGAGGATTTGATTGCATATATTATCGGCAATTTGCTGAAATATGCTTTTATTCATTTTAAAATCAGCGGTCATACCTGCTTTTCTTTAAACTTGAAATACCCTGTCACAAGAAAAAATATCCACGAAATATATGCAACTAAATAGGCATATAATTGGGTATTATTTAAGTCTTTACAAATTTCATACTCCTTTAATGCAATTGTCTCTCTATACCAGGATGTTTCATCTGGATAAAATATAAAAGAGAACAGAATCATAATGCCTATAAATCCAAATACTAAAATTGTTCCGGTGATAAACGTTTTGATTGCGGCATATTTTCCAAAAAACAATCGTGTCGAAAAAAAGAACGACATTAACGAAAATAGCATGAACAAAAAAGCGATTTTGTCTCTCAAATTTGAATTTATACTGTTCCACAGTTCACTGAAACTGAACTCTTCGATCATTTGTTTTCCTAACATGATTCGCTTTTCCGGCGAAAAAGAATTTTGTGCCAAATCAGTGGCAAAATGGAATATAAACATAAATAACACTATGGTTATTACGACTCTTATTAAAAATTGAGAGAGAAATTTTTCCAGTGTCGATGCCGGTAAAAGTATATAATTTGCCGCCGTCACTTTATTGTTGAAACTGGGAAAAGCGGTTCCGATTACTATCAATAAAACAATGCCAAACATCGCTGAGAATGGAATATAGTCGTTTTGAGTGAAATGCCAGGAAATGTACATTGCCCACGTCATTATTATATACATAAATACGCCAATACCTGTAATATATAGCACATAACCCTTAAAATGAATTAATAAATCATTGTACATAAGGAGACCAAACCTTTTTGGACTGAAAATTTTATTTGCTGCCATCTTAATTAATATTTATAGATTTGTGAATAATAGCATTGAATAACAGTTCCAGATCGATTGCCGATTCGCTTTCGAGCGCCGGAACAATAACACGATAGCCCATCGGACTTTTTTCGTGATACATAATGTTTTCGAGCGCGTTAAGGCTCGGAACAGTCTGGAACCCATACTTTCGACAGATGTTTTCCGTACTGTTTTGGAATGCGATGCATCCCTGTTCGACAACTACAATTTCGTCCAGAATGGTGTCCACATCTTTCACCTGATGAGTGGAAATTATTGCCGACTGATCTTCGGACACCGAACTGACAAGTATTTTCCTGAACAGACTTTTCGCCGGAATATCCAATCCATTGGTTGGCTCGTCGAGCAGCAGTAGCCGACAGTTACTTGCCAGAGCAAAAGCAATGAGAAACTTTTTACGCTGTCCGTGCGACAGTTTGTGTAACGACTCATTGTTTTGCAGTTCAAATTCATCGAAAATTCGATGCAACTTTTCCTCATCGAAACGAGGATATAAGAATTTGTGCGCTTTTACAAAATAATTTATTGTAACAGCCGGAAGCACAAACTCTTCCTGTACCATGTACATATCTGCCAAATAATCCGGATTTCTTTTGAACGGGATATAACCGTTAATCTCCAGTCGTCCGGTATTTGGCTTCAACAATCCGGCAAAAATCTTCAATAAGGTCGATTTTCCAGCCCCATTTTTGCCCAATAATCCGATTATTCCGTTATCAAGTCCAATGGAAAGATCGGTAAACAAACTACTCTTGCGTTTGTAATTAAATGAAATACTTTCAGATACAATCATTGTTATAATATTTTAGTGCAATAGTGTACTATACTATTACGGCACAAAGGAACAACTAATTTTTCAAACTGCAAAATTTTTTTGCAATTTTTTAAAAGACGTATAGAACAACCTGTTTAATTGTATCTGCTTTTTATGAAGAATATCATTATAAGTGGTCATCCTGTAAACATAACAGAACTTTTTAAGAAATGTGATACTGTTATTTTCTGTCCCTGCACCCCTTCGGTACCCCCCCGAACTGTTAAAAGTTTCCTCAACCGTAAATCAATGCGACAATTTGCATCCACGTAAAACGAAAAAATTGCCGTTTAATAAAAAATTACTACCTTTGCAGCGTCTAATAAAAACAGTTAAAAGATAAATGGAAGAAATAAATAACATTAAAACAGACGATTACACAGCAAATAATATACAAGTGCTTGAAGGGCTTGAGGCAGTACGCAAACGTCCTGCGATGTATATAGGCGATGTAGGTTCGAGAGGATTACATCATTTGGTGTATGAAGTTATAGACAATTCAATCGATGAAGCACTCGCAGGTCATGCGACTAATATCGAAACTGTCATCCACAAAGATAATTCGATAACCGTCACCGACAACGGACGCGGAATCCCAACCGACTGGCACGAAAAAGAAAATAAGTCGGCATTGGAAGTCGTTCTTACCGTGCTACATGCAGGCGGAAAATTCGACAAGGGAAGTTATAAAGTGTCCGGCGGATTACATGGCGTCGGCGTTTCATGCGTAAATGCTTTGTCTATTGATTTAGTTGCGATTATCAAAAAAGAAGGGAAAATATTCCGTCAACAATACAGTAAAGGCATCCCGCTCACTTCGGTCGAAGTAATCGGCGAAACAAACGAAACAGGCACATCGATACACTTCAAGCCTGATGCCACAATATTTACAACCGTAACAGAATACAATTTCGAAATATTGGCAGCGCGTATCAGAGAATTGTCGTTCCTGAACAAGGGGATACATCTCAGTTTAACCGACGAAAGAGAACAAATATCGCACGAATCCGAAAACGGTGACGAAATTCTGGAATATCGTTCCGAAAATTTTTATTCCGAAAAAGGATTGCCCGAATTTGTTGAGTATCTTGATTCGACAAGAGAAAAATTGATTGAAAAAATCGTTTACATCGAAACCGAAAAAGCCGATGTACCCGTCGAAATAGCAATGCAGTACAATCTGGGATTCAGCGAAAACGTTCATTCATACGTAAACAATATCAACACCATCGAAGGTGGTACGCACTTGACCGGCTTCCGGCGCGGATTGACAAGAACGTTAAAGGCATACGCCGACAAGTCGGGCATGTTAACCAAACTTAAATTCGAAATTAACGGTGACGATTTCCGTGAAGGACTGACAGCAGTGGTATCGGTAAAAGTCGCTGAACCTCAATTCGAAGGGCAAACAAAAACAAAACTCGGAAACGGAGACGTTTCTATTGCCGTCGATCAGGCTGTGAGCGCTGCTTTGGAAAACTATCTTGAAGAAAATCCAAAAGAAGCAAAAAGAATCATCGAAAAAGTCATACTTGCCGCCACCGCACGTCATGCAGCGCGGAAAGCCCGCGATCTTGTGCAACGTAAAGGAGTCCTTTCGGGTGCAGGATTACCCGGAAAACTCGCCGACTGTTCCGACAGAAATGCCGCCAATTGCGAAATATTCATTGTCGAAGGCGATTCGGCAGGCGGATCGGCTAAACAGGGCAGAGACAGAGTTTTTCAGGCGATAATGCCGTTGCGAGGTAAAATCCTCAACGTCGAAAAAGCAATGGAACACAAGGTGTTCGAAAATGATGAAATAAAAAACATCTATCAGGCTCTCGGCGTCACCATCGGCACCGAAGAAGATTCGAAAGCATTAAATCTCGAAAAACTTCGCTATCATAAAATAGTGATTATGACCGATGCCGATGTGGATGGAAGCCATATTGCAACTCTGATTATGACATTTTTCTTCCGTCACATGCAGGAATTGATAAAAAAAGGTTATCTGTATATTGCAACGCCTCCCCTGTATCTGGTCAAGAAAAGTAAAGAACAGCGCTATTGCTGGACCGAAGAAGAACGAAAATCTGCAATAGAGGAAATCGGAAAAGGGAAAGATTCGGGCGTACATGTGCAGAGATACAAAGGTTTGGGAGAAATGAATCCCGAACAGTTGTGGGAAACGACCATGAATCCGCAAAACAGAGTTTTACGTCAGGTCTCAATCGATAACGCATCGGAAGCCGACAGAATATTTTCGATGTTGATGGGCGACGACGTGCCGCCTCGACGGGAATTTATTGAAACACACGCTAAATACGCTAAAATTGATGCATAAACAGTTTAAACTGAAAAGTTACGGAATGAAAAAGTTATTGGCAATATGTTTGATTTTTATGTTGTGTACAGTTTCTATGTACGCAACATCATTGTCGGACGACCAAATAAAAAAACAAGTAAAAAGAGTTAATAACTACACAATTACGCTTCCAAAAATCAAAATCGAGGTTAAAATCGTTCCTGTGGAAATCGTAGAATTGCCCGACATCGGCGACAGATATTTAGACCTCGACGAAGATTCGGGCGAAGAAGGAGTTATACCTGCCGACGACTTGTACGCTATTTGGGATAACCTGAAAGTCAATCCATACAAAATTCCTTCCGATTCGGTATTGATTAACGACAGTGTGTATCTTGACCTTACAGGATTTAAATATCCGCTGGCAAAACACTACCGGGTGACGTCCGAATTTGGTCCGCGACGGTACAGATTTCATCATGGGATTGATTTAAAGGCATATAAAGGCGATTCGATACTCAGCGCAATGGACGGAATGGTCAGAATAGCAAAGCGGGTCGGCGCTTATGGAAATCTGGTGGTTATCAGGCACAATAATGGTTTGGAAAGTTTTTACGGGCATTTGAGTAAAATCCTTGTCAAACAAGACCAAACGGTGAATGCCGGCGATTTAATCGGTCTGGGAGGCAGCACAGGCAGATCGACGGGAACACATCTGCACTTCGAACTGAGATATTTGGGGCAGTGCGTCAATCCCCGCGATTTGTTCGATTTCGACAGCCTCTGCATCAAAAACGACACTATCCTGCTGACACATAAAAATTTCGACTATCGCAAATCGGCGCTTGCCTCTGCAATATCGTCGGGACGAATATGGACGGTCAAAAACGGCGACTGCCTAAGCCTGATTGCAAAACATACACGAACGTCGGTGAAACATCTGTGTTACATTAACGGAATAACAACAAAAACAATCATCCGACCCGGCAGGAAATTGCTTTATTAATGAATACGAATAAATAAGGTATAACAGTTAGTTATTTTACAATGGGAAATATTGTCATAGATTTTAAAGGTGTGGATATCTATCAGAAAGACCTCAAAGTGTTGAGCGACGTCAATTTCAGTATGAACAAGGGTCAGTTTGTATATCTCATCGGCAGAGTCGGGAGCGGCAAAAGTTCGCTGATAAAGGCTATAACCGGCGAAATTCCCGTGTATAAAGGCAACGCTACTGTGTTGGATTTCGGATTGAACGGATTGAAAAACAAATACATTCCCAACCTGAGGCGGAAAATCGGCGTAGTGTTTCAGGATTTCCAGTTGCTGACCGACAGGCACGTGTACGACAATCTTGAATTTGTTCTTAAAGCGACAGGCTGGACAAACAAAAATGAAATTCAGGTGCGTATCAACGAAGTACTTTCCATGGTCGGATTAGCCGACAAAAGCGACTCGATGCCATATCGTCTTTCGGGCGGCGAACAGCAGCGTGTGGCAATTGCCCGCGCAATGCTGAACGACCCCGAAATAATACTCGCCGACGAGCCTACGGGAAATCTCGACCCCGATACAAGCGCAAATATTATGTCAATAATCCACGAACTGTCGAAAACATTCGGAATAACGGTACTAATGGCAACTCATAACTACAACATACTCAAAAACTATCCTTCCGAAATCCTTAAATGCGAAGACGGTAGACTGATGAAAACAGTGATGCCGTCGGAAGAAGATTTGATAAACAAACTGATAAAGTTCGGCTTGTCGAGAGGATACGAATACGAGTTAGTTTACCAGACTGTTATGCGAATGTACGGAACGTCGGGTTTTGAATTATAGTGTTTATAGAAAATGATTAATTTTTTTGTTTTACTGTTTGCGTTTTCGCTGATATTCCTGTCAATCACTGAACGATTCCGGAGTTATGCCAATCTGATGTGTCTGCAAGGGATATTGCTGTTTGTCATTTCTTTTCTTATGCTGACAGAAATCAACTGGTTGAATCTCTTGTTTATTACTGCAGAAACGTTGATATTCAAAGCAATTGTTATTCCATTTCTGCTATATCGCATAATCAACAGAACGGGAGTAAGCAAAGTCCACAAATCGGCGTTGCCAATATTCTATCAGTTGATACTCACGGTACTGGCTATTTTTGTGAGTATTGGTATAGCGTTTATGTTCAAAGACCCTGCAATCACTCCTTCATTTTTGATAATTTCAATAAGTACAATGCTTTGCGGACTTTTGCTTATAATCTCTCACAAACGAATTTTTTCGCACATGGTTGGCTTTCTTGTGCTTGAGAATGCTGTGTTTTTATTTTCAATCGCTGTCGGCGCCGAAATGCCGATTCTGATAAATACTGGAATACTTATCGACCTTATAATTACAACTTTGATACTAAGCGTGTTCCTTACCAAAGTCAATAAACACAACCCCAATCTGGAAGCAGATCAACTGACACAGTTGAAAGATTAACACATCGATGATACAGATTTTATCCCAGTCAGTCCGAAAACCCACAATGCTTAAATATATAGCAAATTATATGCGAAAAAAAATCGAAACTTTAGTTCGGCGTATGCCAATCTCAATTGGATGGACTGAGGTACCAAGCAGATTCGAACTGCTGTACGCGGTTTTGCAGACCGCTACCTAACCTCTCGGCCATGGTACCAAATTCGGGCGCAAAGGTAATACTTTTACTTTAATATACAAAACAACAAAACAAATTTATTCAAATTATTTCTAACTTTGCCCCCTGAAAATAGTTAATAATGCTTTTAAGAGAACTGAAAATATTAAAGTCGCACGGGTCGCAATACATTCGTAATCTTGCAGATGTGAAACTGCACGACACCTTTCGCGGTCGTCCCGAAATATCCGGAAATATAACAACAGACGAAGCGCTGGAATTAGAAAATATTTGTCCCGCCGGAGCAATTAAGCACTATCCGGAAGTCGTTTTAGACATGGGAAAGTGCCTTTTTTGCAAAGAATGTCAATTCCAAAAACCGGATTTGATAAAATTTACCAGCGATTATAAAATCGCTGCAAACAGTCGATCCGGTTTGATAATCAAAGCCGGAGACAAAAATCCGGCGTTTTTTCGATCCGATCTTGTCAGGAAAGAAATCCGAAAGATATTCGGTCGTGCGTTAAAATTGCGGCAAATATCCGCCGGAGGCGACAATTCTTGCGAAATGGAACTTAATGCCACCGGAAATGTGAATTTCGATATGGGACGGTTTGGAATCGAATTTTATGCCTCCCCGCGACATTGCGACGGAATTGTGATAACCGGACCGGTTACTCAAAACATGGAAGAGGCGTTGAAAATCTGTTACGAAGCAACGCCGTCACCTAAAATAATAATTCTGGCAGGTACGGACGCCATAAGCGGAGGACTGTTTTCGGAAAACGCCGCTGTCAAAAGGTCGTTTATCGAAAATCACACAATCGATTTATATGTTCCCGGAAATCCAATACATCCTCTTACTTTTATCAATGGAATAATGAACCTATTCTTCGATAAAGTCGGAGATAATACTGTCCGAAATGAGGAAATATCTTGAAGGGATTGAATACCGGTCGGTGTAAACCATTCGACCTGATTGCAGGTATTTGGCAGCCTTTTGCCGGAAACCAGCTCTGAATATTTCGGGTACGGAGTTAAAATCGAGGCCGTTAGCCGTTCGTAGCGAAGTCAGCAGAGTTTCGTTATAGATGTCTTTCTCCGAAAGCATTTCGACAGTTTCGGGAACGATTCCTTGTTTGATGTTTTCGATATATTTGATATTGTTGGCGACATTGTTTTTCCGGCTAAAACAACCGTCGTAACTGTGAGCCGAAGGACCTATCCCAATGTACTGCTGTTTGTTCCAGTATGCCGAATTGTGACGGGAGAAAAATCCGGGCAAAGCAAAGTTCGAGATTTCGTAATGGAGATATCCGGCGGCTTGCAATTTCGTTTCCAGCATCTTATATTGCATATCGCTCAATCCATCATCGACAGGAGCAAATTTGCCTTTGTCTCTCATTTTTCCGAGAATGGTTTTGTCTTCAATCGACAGGTGATAAGCCGATATATGTTTGACATTCAATTCGATTGCGCAGTCGAGATTGTATTCCCATTCACTCAGGCTCATGCCCGGAAATCCGTAAATCAAATCGATGCTGATATTGTCGAACCCTGCATTTCGAGCCTGGCACACCGATTCCACAGCCTGTTGCGCCGAATGTCTGCGTCGCATAATCTGCAAATCTCTATCAACAAACGACTGGATTCCGATACTTAACCTGTTTACGCCCACTCTGGCAAGTTGTTGAAGATAATCCGGTGTCAAATCGTCGGGATTTGCTTCAACAGTCCATTCCGAAGGAAACGCCGGAAAAAATAACGATATGGCTTTCATCGCCAGTGTTTTCAATTCGTTAACCCTGTAAACAGTGGGCGTTCCTCCACCAAAATACAGGGTATAAGGTTCTTTACTGTCTTTCAACAATTCGCCATTCGAAGCCTTTATTTCCATTTCGTCTGTCATGCAATCCAGCATTTCAGCTGCCCGCATAAGCGAAACACTGAAATAAAAATCACAGTATGAACAAAGTTGCTTACAGAACGGAATATGAATATATACTCCCGGCATATACGATTTTCGTTGTTATTGAGCCAGTTTCGACCTTATTACGTTGTCCTACCAAGATTCGAACTTAGACAGGCAGAACCAAAATCTGCAGTGCTACCATTACACCATAGGACAATACCTTCTGTAATTGCGGGCGCAAAGGTATATAAAAATATTATTCTACCAAAAATTATTCTGTCCGAATTTTGTATATTATTGTTAAACAATTATTTATTTTCGATTATTCTTCGTGTTACATATAAAGAATAGCGACTTTTGAGTCGCTATCCCTTATCAAACCAAGGTATTTTTTTAAACAAACGAGTGGTTTAGCATATATGTTCAACTTGTCTAGAGTTATAATAGAGAGTTCTTTATGGTATAAAAATACCCGATATTTCTTTATTCCTGCTATATTCTTGTTATTTTACAAACGTCTTTAGGCGCAAATATAGAATAAATTTTTTATTGTGTAAAATATTTTTTGAAAAAAGTTAAAAATGTGGATGTTAAAACAGGATTTCAGTCATATTTTATACACCTCTAAACGTTGAAAAATGTACTTTTTCACATTTTTTTGTGAATTTCGGTGGCATTGCCATGTTACGGTTTTGCACATTCGAGTATCATATCCATAAACCATTGAGGTTGATACATCCCAAAGACAAAGAAGATTGCGAGTAAGGCAAATTGAATACATAAAGTCAGACTGTCTTCTTTTTCGACAGAGAGAACGGTTTCCGGTTTTTCGCTATACACTATCCTAAGCAGTTTAGTACAAAGGAAATAGAGTATTATGCAAATTACCGGTATCAATACAATCAAAGTGATTATGTTTTCGCTCACTGCCGAAAAGACGTACATTTCAGAGATGAACAATGCCGAAGGAGGAATCGCCGTCAGTCCTGATAAACACAAAATCAGCACAAGCGAGCCTTTTGGAGATATGTGTCGGTAACCTCCAAGATTTTTCAGTTTGTAACTGCCATAAGTTTTTCCAATCACAGACAGGCGCATGAAAGCGGTCGATTTCACAAAAGAGTGCATAAGCACATGAAAAACAGCATAAAACACACCTGTTTCACCCGTTGAAAGTATCAACAATGCAATACCCATATTTTCGACGGTAGAATATGCAAAAAGTCTCTTACAGTGCTCTACCTGTGCGATATACACCGCTGCAACCAGCAGACTGATGAAACCGGCAACAAACATGACATTCTGCGCCCATAGGAGAACCGGCGAGTCGAACAGCAGTTTGTATATCCTGAATATCGAAACAAAACCCAGATTCACCATTGCCGTAGAAAAAAATGCGCTCATGGGTGTCGGAGTAACATGATTTGCGTCAATACCAATCGGATAGAGAGGAAAATATTCCATTTTGCAACTGTAACCCGTCAAAACCAGCACAAAAGCAAGTTTCAAATACAGAGGGTTAGCCGCCGGAACTGCTTCAGCTAGACTGCCGAACGACATGTTGCCATGCTGATTTTTCAGCACTATACTCAAAAACAGTATCCCGAGATATGCGATCAAAATACCTATCGAACAGACAAATACGTATTTCCAGGCAGCTTCCAGCGCTCTTTCTGTCCGCCGGTGATATATCAACAACGCTGAACCCAAAGTAGTTGCCTCTATTAAAACCCAGGTCGCAGTAACATTATTCGAGAAGTAAGCACCTGTAATCGAAGCACATAACGACACAAAAGCGATGTTATACAGTCCGGTTTGTTTGACGTCTTCCTTGTCGAGATATTTTTTACTGTGATATAACACTGCAAATGAAATTATAACTAATGTTCCGAAAAAAAGTATTCCCAGACTGTCGTATTTGAAGATGCCTGTTTCGGTCGAATCTTTGTTCAGGATTGTGTATAACAAAAACAATGCCTGTACAACAAGAAAAGCAAAAGTCATATTAAACATATTTTTTTGCTCTGTCTCTTTGTATATCAGTCCAATGATAATAACAGCACAAAGGAAATAAACTAAAATCATAAAACTATATATTGTTGATGCCTAACAGATAACAAATTGCTGCCATACGGGCATAAACGCCATTTTTTGCCTGATTGAAATAATACGCCTTCGGGTTATTGTCCACATCTTCGGATATTTCGCCGACACGCGGCAAAGGATGTAAAACCTTCATATTTGGTTTTGTCTTTTCGAGCATGGAATTACGAAGGACATACGTATTTTTCAGTTTTTCATATTCCATTGGCTCCGAAAACCGTTCTTTCTGAACTCTCGTCATATATACAATATCCGTATCGATAATGTTTTCAGCCAAATCGCGACATTCTTCGAACCGTATATTTTCACGATTCAAATATTTTTTGTATTCTTCGGGCAAGGCAAGTTCTTTGGGCGCTATAAACCTGAATGTGGGGTTGAAATGCGACATTGCCATTAATAATGAGTGAACTGTACGCCCGTATTTCAGGTCGCCAACCATCGTTATGTGCAAATCGTGGAGACGTCCCTGCGTTTTCCGGATAGAATACAAATCGAGCAGTGTTTGAGTGGGATGCTGATTCGACCCGTCGCCGGCATTGATTACGGGCGCTGTGGAAACTTCGCTAGCATACCGGACGCTTCCCTCCAGCGGATGCCGCATCACAATCATGTCCGTGTAGTTGGAAATCATCGTGATAGTGTCTTTTAACGTCTCGCCTTTCGAAACGCTTGTGTTCGATACTTCCGAAAATCCTATCACTCTCGCACCCAACCGATTGATTGCCGTCTCAAAACTCAGGCGGGTACGTGTCGAAGGTTCGAAAAATATACTTGCAATGACTTTGTTTTCTGCAAGTTTCTGGTTCGGCTCGACTTCAAACGCCGCCGCCATATCCAGAATTTCTATTATCTCCGATTTGGAAAGATCATTTATTGATACCAGACTTTTCATTCTTCCGTTAAAATAATTTTGCGTGTGCAAAGTAACTCAAAAGAATTGATATGACAAAAATTTTTACCGTCTCAATTGATTAACAGAACTTTCAATGCTGTCGCTAACTATGGTAATACGTTATCCTGAACAAAATTTTCACCCAAAATTTGCTGTATTAAAAAATATGCTTACCTTTGTGCCCTGAAATTTTGTAATTTATATTTAAAAACACATTGATGTACGCAATTGTAGAAATAGCAGGACAGCAGTTCAAAGTAACTAAGGATCAGAGACTTTTCGTACACCGTCTGGAGCAAGCTGAGGGCGACTCCGTAAGTTTCGATAAAATACTGCTAATAGATGACGACGGTAAGGTACAGGTTGGCGCACCTACAGTTAAAGACGCCACAGTAACTGCAAAAGTATTGAAACATGTCAAAGGCGACAAAGTTATTGTTTTCAAGAAAAAACGCAGGAAAGGATACAAAGTGAAAAACGGGCATCGGCAGTTTTTTACTCAAATCCAAGTTGAAAATATTGCATAATTAAAAGTTTTGGAGAAACAGTAAATGGCACACAAGAAAGGAGTCGGCAGTTCAAAAAACGGACGCGAATCGCACAGTAAACGATTGGGTGTGAAAATCTTCGGAGGACAAACTACTAAAGCAGGAAATATTTTAATCCGCCAAAGAGGAACTGTTCACTACCCGGGAGAAAACGTAGGTATCGGCAGAGACCATACCTTGTACGCTCTCATTGATGGAATCGTAGTTTTCAAAAAGAAAACTAATTCAAAATCTTATGTATCTGTTGTTGCTCAATCGTAAAAGATTCTGTCAACCACTTTGATACGAAAATTGAATCTGATGAGTCGCTCTCTGAAAAAAGAGCGACTCTTTTTGTGCGCCGTGCATC
>JAITKY010000183.1 GCA_031278135.1 Prevotellaceae bacterium
AACACAGACAATATCACTGTCATGTAACCTTTTACCATATTTAATATTTTTAACTTCATAATACATTATTTTTATTAATCGTATTTACAGCAAAAAGTGTGCCGAAAATTTCAAAACGCAGTTTTTTTCTCTGTAATCTGTGGAAAAACGTTAATGTTTTAATCCCATTTTGATTATAGTAAATTTTGTCGTACACCCAAAATATGTTGATTTAATAAAAAAGTTGTAATTTTGCGACGTGAATTAAGAAAATAAAATGTTATGTCGCGACGACAAAGAGATGAAAATTTGATAATTGTAGCAGCAAGAGCAGAAGCGTTTGCACTGTTCCGGCAATATGAAATCAACAAACTTATCTATAAAGATTTTGATGTGGTTTATGCCAAATTTCTCGCTTCAAAAATATATAACATATTGCAAAACACACATAATGTTTTGTGGGCGGAAAGCAGTGGGTTTATAGCAGATGATAACTACAGAGAATTAAAATACAGGAATAAAAAAACTAATAAAATTATATAAATGATACAATTATGATGATAGCAAGAAAATTTAATGGAAAGAAGATATGGTCGTATATTCTTTTTTGCGTGATATTATTCAGCGCCTGCGGTTTCGGAGATGGAATCCGCATTTACGACCTCCGTTGCGAACATTTGGTCGATCCGCTTGGAATCGATGTCGAAACGCCACGATTCAGTTGGAAAATCTCCGACCCCGTCGCCGACAGAGGACAGCATCAAACGGCTTACCGTATTTTAGTTTCGTCGTCGCCGGGCAAGTTGAAACCCGGTAAAGCCGACATCTGGGACAGCGAAATCGTCGCATCCAGCGATTCGCATCTGATTCCATACGGAGGAGTGAAACTCGAATCCGGCAAGGGTTATTATTGGAAAGCAATCGTTTACGACTACAGAAACCGGGCGTCAAAATGGAGTGCAACCGCACATTTTTCGATGGGACTGCTCGACCGCTCCGATTGGAAAGGAATGTGGATCAAACATCCCAGCGCCGCACCCGAAAAACACACATGGTTCCGCCGCAAACTGAACGTCACGGATAACGTCGAATCGGCATATATACACATCGCTTCGACCGGCTATCACGAACTCTACATCAATGGTCGCAAAGTTGACGAACGCATACTTGCGCCGGCTCTTGCGCGCCTCGACAAACGGGTCCTGTACGTGACTTACGACATAGCGCCATTGCTAACGAAAGGCGACAATATCATTGCGTTATGGTATGGACCGGGCTGGTCGAGATATAATTTTTTCGCTCCGTCGGTCGAACAGGCTTTTCTGTTGCAACTCAATGGCAATACAAAGAAAGGCGAGACTTTCACGCTTCACTCTAACAACGATTGGAAATGCGCCGAAAGTTACAGCAGCAATTCCGGAGGATTTCAGTTTCTCGACATGGGCGGCGAAACGGTCGATGGTCGTCTTTATTCCGGCAAATGGAACGCTCTTGATTTCGACGACAGTAACTGGATCAGTCCGATACAGGTGGATCCGCTGAAAAGAGGCGGCGAACCCACGCTATCGGCTCAGATGACCGATATTACCCGCATCATCGAAACCATTCCCGCAAAGCAACTTATCGACACTATTCCCGGAATGTGGAGGGTGGACATGGGCAAAAACTTTACCGGTTTTGTCGAAGCGAGTTTTTCGGGATTGCGAAAAGGCGACACCATAGTCATCAAAACCTCCGACAGACATGATGTTATCGACGAATACGGTCAACAATCGTACTACATCGCACGCGGCGAAGACGGCGAAACATTCCGCAATCGTTTTAATTTCTCCGCCGGAAGATATCTGCATTTCGTTGGGCTGAATAAACCGCCGAAACTCTCTGCTGTAAAAGGATATGCCATATCGAGCGCAGCCGGACGGACAGGCTATTTCGAATGTTCCGACAGTCTTTTCAATCGCATCTACGATATCGACCGCTGGACATACGAGATATGTACGCTCGAAGGTTTTACTGTTGATTGTCCTCACCGCGAACGTTTGGGCTACGGATCCGAAGGCGCTTACCAGACTACTTGGGGACTCGGATTGCCCTGTTTTGCTTCTGGTGCGTTCTATATAAAGAATGTGCGCGACTGGAGCGACGTACAGACTTCGAGCGGCTGGATTCACAACACTGCTCCGCAAATCAATCACATGTGGGGCGGTCCGTTATACGGAAACGCAAACATGAACATCGCATACGAACACTATCTCGCTCACGGCGACAAAAAAATCCTCGAACAGGCGTACGGAACGGGAAAAAGATGGCTGGAATTCCTGAACACACACGTCGCCAACGGGATGCTGGTGTCGTACGATTCGCACGGATATTTTATCGGCGACTGGCTGGGACCGGGACATCGAACAGAGTTCGGAAACACAGTGGAAGCGTTGTTTTTCAACAACTGCGCATACGCAATGACACTCGAACTGTTCTGTAAGATTGCCGAACTGCTCGGACGCGACAACGAAACAGCAATATATCGTGAACGTCTTGCCGTTCTGCGTGCAAAAGTCCACGAAACATACTACAATCCTGATGTCAACAGTTATCTCAACGGCGACCAGGTGAGGACGTCGTTTGCGCTGTACGCCGGAATTTTCCCCGACAGCCTGCGTCATGCCGCCCTGAAACATCTCGAAAACGACATGACCGGCGCTCATCCATATTTCGATATCGGAAGTTCGAGCCGTTACCCATATTTCAAGACGCTTTTCGCATATCCACAGTTTCACGAAATCATCTCCGTTATTTTATCAAGGACAAGCAGTCCGGGTTACGGATACATTCTCTCACAGGGCGAAACCGCATGGACGGAAGTCTGGGAAGCCAACGAACCTGCACGTATTCACACTTCGTTCACCGGCATTTCGGCGTGGTTTATAAAGGGACTTGCCGGCATCGAGCCGAGTATTGAAGGTCCGGGATATCGCATTGTTTCGATACGTCCACACGTTACCGGCAACCTCAGTTACGCTAAGGCTGCGGTGGAATCGCCGACAGGACTGATAGAAAGTGCATGGCGAAAAACCGAAACAGGCGTAGTTTATGACATATCTGTGCCGGTCGGCTCGAAAGCGCGTATTTATCTTCCGTCGCAGGGAATATCCGAAAACGGACAACCGGTAGCAAACGTGCAAGGCATCGAAATCGTCGAAGAAAAAGATGGTATCATTCAAATCCTTGCTAATCCGGGAAAATATAAATTCGAAATTGTGAGTTTTGTTTGAGTATAAACGAGCGCATTACGATATGCTGTTTTTTCAATTTGAGAGTATCTCTTAATTAATTCTTCTAACAAAAAATCACAAATGCGTCGTATTCGTCTTCCACAGAAGATAATAAGACATTTGGGCTAATGGACATTTTGGAATAATGTTTCATTTTTATCTACGCAGTTTGAGATATTTATTTGGATTAAATGAATCGACAGCGGTTAAAAGTTTGTGAGCTTCCTCTTTGTCATTTTTGGGGGCTTCGGCGAAAATATTTATAAGTTCGTCGGCTTTGGCATCGAAAAACAGGCGGAGATAAGGCGTTGATGTTTCGGATTGTTCCTCGAACGAGCGTTTGATATCAGTCAGCGCCTGTAGGATTTGTTTTCTGCCTTCGATACCGTCTTTCGCCAGCTGGTCTAATCCCAGACGGTGATATCTGTAGTAAGCGTTACGTTCGTAACTGAACGAGTTACTTAGAATGTTTTCGATTATCCAGTAACGGTTTTTTCGGTTGGCATTTTCGTAAGGATTCCAGCCCTGATAATTTTCGCGTTGAGCGTTAGTGACGATTATCTGAGCATTTTCGAAAAATTGCGAGCCGCCTTTCAGCGAAAAGCTGTCGTAATCGATACCCAGAATCAAATATGCGTAAAATGCCATCAACGAAGTGATGTTCGACTTGAACGTGCGCAAATCGAAATCCAGGCGGTCGAATTCGATATAGTCGAAAGTGAAATCTTCGTCCACATGATTGAGGATAACCGTCTGATACGACGAACCGTAAACAGGACGGCGTGCCTGTGCCTGCAACGAACCGGAGCATCGCGATCCGCTGTATTCATTGACGGTTATAAAAAACGAACAGTCAATCCGTTCCTCTTCCGAGAAAGAGTGATTAGTCCACTTTGTTCCGTTCATAAAATCGTTGAGCGAAGTCTGTAAAGTGCTGAAAACGCTTTTGTTTGTTCCTTGAATCTTTGACGAATTGATGGTAACGTTACACCTCAACTCCTGCGACACGGCGGAAATCACCGGCAAAATCAAAAATATTACTGTATAAAAGTATCTTGTCATAATTCCGAATCGATTATTTGTCTGTATTTTTGTTGAATATAAGATGCAATATCTTTAGCCACATCTTTTTTGGGTTTTGTATCGAAAGGGGTTTCCGCACCGTCGCTGTCGATTATCGTTATCCTGTTCGTATCAACGCCGAAACCCGACCCCGTGTCGTTCAACGAGTTCAGCACGATGAAATCCAGATTTTTCGATTTCAGTTTTCCGCGGGCGTTCGCAAGTTCGTTATCTGTTTCGAGAGCGAAGCCTGCCAGAATTTGGTCGTTGCGTTTTATTTGTCCGAGTTTTGCGGCAATGTCCTTTGTTTTTGTCAGTGAAATCGTTAAATCTGTTTTCTGTTTTATCTTGTTATCAGCCTGTTTTTCGGGCGTGAAATCGGCGACGGCGGCGCACATCACGGCAATGTTGCATGCAGGAAACAAATGCAGACATTCATCATACATTTCGTTAGCCGACACTACATTAACTCGCCGGATGTTCGGATGCAGAGGCGACAAATGTACAGGTCCGCTGACCAGCATCACATCGGCGCCCTGCTGCGCAAGTGTTTCGGCAATGGCATATCCCATTTTCCCTGACGAAAAATTACTTATAAACCGCACAGGATCAATACGCTCATAAGTAGGGCCTGCCGTCACCAGCACATGTACACCCGAAAACGAAGCATCGAAATACGAATTGAGATGATCGACAATTGTTTCCGGTTCTGCCATACGTCCTTTGCCTTCGAGACCGCTTGCCAATTCGCCCGCTTCGGCGTCGATGATTGTAACGCCATACGATTTCAGAGTTTCGATATTTGTCGAAACAGCGGGATGCCTGTACATGTCCAAATCCATCGCTGGAGCAATGAAAACAGGACATTTCGCCGACAGATATGTCGTAAGCAACAGATTGTCGGCGATGCCGGCTGCCATTTTCCCGATCGAATTGGCTGTGGCGGGCGCTATAACATACGAATCTGCCCACAATCCCAACTCAACATGACTGTTCCATTCGCCGTTTTCGGGATTGAAAAAATCGACCGGGACAGGATTTTTCGAGAGCGTCGCCATCGTAAGCGGAGTGATGAAATGCCTGGCAGTCTCAGTCATAACGACTTTGACCTCGGCGCCTTCCTTAATGAGCAAACGAACAAGCGTCGCAACTTTGTATGCTGCAATACCGCCTGTTATTCCAACTAAAATATGTTTCCCTGCAAGCATGACTCAATATTTTTTGTTAACAACTTGAGCCTTTGCAAATTTATTTGGATTCTGCCTTTCTGAAATATATTTTCTCTTCCAGAAATTCTTGAATAGCAAGTAAAGTCGCTTTGGGAAGTTTTTCGTAATATTTCGACATTTCGATTTGCTCTTTGTTTTCGAACACTTCCTCCAGATTGTCGCTTATGCTTGTAAATTCCTCCAACTTTTTTGAAAGCTCCTGTTTTAATTCTGCAGAAATCTGATTAGCGCGTTTGGCAATGACCATTACACTTTCGTAAATGTTTCCCGTCGGAGCAGTAAATCGCTCGATATCACGGGTTATGGTATTTGCAGGCGCATTATTTCGTTTTACATCCATCTATATATATTTTTATTTTTTTATAATTAATTCGTCATCCAAATTTATTCCACGTCTTTGCGTAAACATCAGTGATTCATTGTACATCACTTCTGCTTCGCTCATATAATTTGAATCGGGATATTCGCTGATGAAGTTGTAATATTCGTCGATTGCAGCGATATATCTTTCGGGTTGCATCTTCCGGACGCTCTTTTTGGCGTAGATATAACTCGCTTTCAGCATCAAAAACGACTGCTCCTCGTTATATTTGCTCGATGGAAAATCCTTAATACTGTTGCGCAAAGCGACTATTGCCGACTTGTAATCTTCGATTTGATAATACAACTTTGCCGCCAGATACGATTTCTCTTCCAGACGTCCTTTCAGTTCGTCAAAATAATTCCTGTCTTTTCCATGCTCCGATTCGGGAAACTTGGTGTAAAATGTATTGAACGCTGTTATGGCGTCTATCGTATTACTCTGATCCAGAGAGGCGCGCGACGATAAACGGTAAAGATTCACCGCCCGCATGTAGTACGCTTCTTCGGAAAAAATGCTGCGACCATATACGCGTGTAAATTTTTCCAATGCACCTTCGGCTGAATAGTAATCGCTCATCAGGTAATATCCTTTGGCGATATAGAAACTCACCGTGTCGTCGCGTGATTGACCGCTGTAAATGCTGCTCAACGATTCAAACAAAGGTGTCGATTTGGCATATTTCTCCTTATTATAGTATTCCACTCCAGCCAAATACCGTTTTTCGGGGTCGGGATTTTTCAATAATTTATTGTATCCAGCACATCCTGAAATCACAAAACTTATCAGAATCAACAATATACATTTATTTTTTAATCTATACATACACTTTATACCTCATTAAATCAAGCCGCAAAATTACGATTTTTTTTTAATCTGACTATCTTTTTTGAAAATGGTTTATTTTTTTTCGATTTTTTTATCCGTCCCGTCGGTAAACAATGGTGTATTCCACACCGATTCGTGCATTTTTGACAGTAGCGCAGTCTTTAAGTGATGTTTTGCATTATAGGAATTGGTGGATTAAGTATTACGACCATTTTCTTCTTTGCTGATACTAAAATATTTAATTAATTTTTATTATTTGTTTGAATTATTATACCTATATTTGCAGCGATAAATTAATTTGGTATGAATATAAAAAATAAATGAAAAAAAATGGAAGCACCAGTATCAGAGAAGAATACAAAGGCGGAAATATTGAAAGCGTACGAAACGTTATTGAAAGATGTCCAAAAAACTAAGGCCGATATTCCTAAACAAATACAGGAAGCCAAACAGAAAGCGGAAACTTTGGAAAAGGTATCGGAAATAAGTAATGAAGGAATTGTGCAAAATATAACCGAACTCAAATCGGATTTGAATAATTCGTTGGACAAAATGTTGCAAAGTTTGACCAATGAATTTAAACAATTGGAAGAGATACGCGCTGCTATTGTTTTGGAAAAGAAAACGTTGGAAGATTTGTATTCGTTGTCGGCAAATACCGATTCGTTGGCGACGATGTTGCTTGTTCATAAGGAGAAAAAAGAGAATTTCGAGAAAATTATGAAGGAAACAGAAATCGCTTTTGCTAATGAAATGGCAGAGAAAAAAGTACAATGGGAACTCGAAAAAGCAAAGCAAAAAACTGATGAAAAAGAATATGCCGACGATTTATCTAAACGTCGTAAACGTGAAGAGGAAGAATATACGTATAATCTGAAAATCAAGCGTCAAAAGGAACAAGATGATTACGATACCCGTAAGTCCCAACTCGAAAAAGAACTCGCTGATAAAAAGACGAATTTCGAACAGGAAATCGCTCACAGAGAGGCAGCGTTGAAAAATGCCGAAGCTGAATTAAGCGAACTCCGTAAAAATAATGCGGAATTTCCTGCTCATTTGGATAAATCCTTGAAAGATAAGGAATCCGAAATTACAAAACAGCTTCAATCAAAATATAATTTTGAAATTAAATTGATGGAAAAACAAAACGAAGCGGATATCCGTCTTAAAGATCAGATAATCGCATCGTTACAGGAAAAAATCAAGGAGCAACAGGAACAATTGAAAGAATATGCCGACAAAGCAAACCGCGCTGAAGCTAATGTTAAAGATATTGCAGTGAAGGCAATCGAAAATGCTTCGAAGGTGCGTATGTTTACGGCCAAACCGGATAAGGAAGATAATTAATAAATTGTTATACAGATGAATATCTCCGGAACTCATTTAAATTACTACTATGTTTGCAAACGCAAATTATGGTTGTTTTCTAATGGTATTTCGATGGAGCATACGTCTGATTTAGTGTATGAGGGTAAGTTGATTCACGAAACGTCTTATCCTCAACGTTCTGAACGTTATGAAGAAATAAGTATAGGCGGTTGTAAAATTGATTTTTATGATGCTAAAAATAAGGTTGTTCATGAAATCAAAAAATCCAATAAAATAGAGGAAGCCCACGAATGGCAGATAAAATATTATCTCCTTACTCTTGAACGCAATGGTATAGAAGGAGTTAAAGGCATACTTGAATATCCTGCATTGCGACAGACAAAGTTTGTTGAACTTGCAACAACGGACAAGGATACGATTGTCGAGTTAGAAAAACAAATAATGATGTTGGTCGAATTGGAACAATGTCCGCCACTTATTCATTCCAAAATTTGCAAAAGTTGTAGTTATTTTGAGTTTTGTTATGTAAATGAGGATGTTAGTTGATGAAAAAAAATTATTACATGTTTAATCCCGGCATGCTTCAGCGAAAGGATAATACGTTGAAATTTACACCTGTAGTCGAAGCCGAAAATGGGGCTGCAGTAAAAGAGGGACAACCGCGTTATTTGCCTGTGGAAAATGTCGACGATTTGTATGTTTTCGGCTCGCTGACAGCAAATAGCGCTACTTATAATTTCCTTGGACAAAATGATATAGCTGTTCACTTTTTTGATTATTACGAAAATTATACGGGTTCGTTTATGCCGAAAGATTACTTGTTGGCAGGCAAGGTAATTATTTCGCAAGTCGCTCATTATCAGAAGAAAAACAAACGATTGACAATTGCACACAAATTTATCGAAGGCGCAACGCATAATATGCTGACTAACTTGAAATACTACAACCGACGTGGAAAGGATTTAACATCTGTCATGGACACAATGGAAAAATATGCGGAACAAATTTCTGCTGCCGATGCTGTGGATAAGCTAATGGGGATAGAGGGAAATATCAGGCAAACGTATTATGAGGGTTTTAATTTGATTCTGAATGATTTCAAGATGGAACAACGTACTAAACAGCCTCCTCAAAACGAGGTCAATGCTCTAATATCATTTGGAAATATGATGTGTTATTCGCTGTGTCTTAGGGCTATATCTCATACACAACTGAATCCAACTATCAGCTATTTGCACGAACCGGGATATCGCCGATATTCACTCGCTCTCGATATTGCTGAAATATTTAAGCCTGTGCTTATTGATAAAGTCGTATTTAAGGTGCTGAATAAGAAAGAAATTCAAAGTAAACATTTCGATATGAAGTTGAATCGCTGTGTGTTGAATGAGTCGGGGAAAAAAATTTTTGTTCAAGCAATAGAAGAACGATTGCAGGAAACATTCCAACACAGAAACTTGAATAGACATGTTAGCTATAAACATCTTGTTATATTGGAATGTTATAAATTGAGTAAACATATTATGGAAATAGAAGAGTATAAGCCTTTTAAAATGTATTGGTGATGTATGTAATTTTAGTATATGATGTTGGCGAAAAACGTGTGTCCAAGATTCTTAAACTTTGTCGTAAATACTTGAACTGGATACAAAACTCTGTCTTCGAAGGTGAAATATCCAAAGTGCAATTGAAAGAATTAATCTTACTGTGTAAGAAAATAATCAACCCAGATGTGGATAGTGTTATTATCTTTGCAAATCGAGACGAAAAATGGCTAGATAAAACAATCGTCGGAAAAGAACGCTCATCTATAGATGTGTTTCTATAATGCCTCTGTCGAACGTAGTAAAAAAATCTTTTGTGACGATGTTTTTGTGCTCTTATGCTCTTTGACATAGTGGAAATAAAGATATTATAATGTTGTCGGTCGCCTAATAAAATCGCATTTTTACCGACCGACAACTTTTATCCCAATTTTTTTTCGCTACTTTTGTGCTAAAATAATTGATTGCTAAATGTTATGCATGAAAATGTGTACGGGATGAAATTGAACCTGTTGGAATTGAAACTTGTAACTGCTGCCGCTGAAGTAGAGTTTCCCGTCGATGAAATTGAACCTGTTGGAATTGAAACTTCGACGCCCGTAATCGACCGTAAGGCGGTTGTATGATGAAATTGAACCTGTTGGAATTGAAACTTGATTTTCTTTTCGTTGCTTGCGATATTGTTCTTAGATGAAATTGAACCTGTTGGAATTGAAACTAGTATATCCGTTTTTGCTTTTGTTGTTTTGATAGATGAAATTGAACCTGATGGAATTGAAACACAATAGTTGGTGATATGTGTACAGGCAGAGGAATGATGAAATTGAACCTGTTGGAATTGAAACTAGAGTTTGCCGGCCTCGTCGGTCTTATCGACCTTTGATGAAATTGAACCTGTTGGAATTGAAACTGTATAGGCTGCGGTCTTCTTTATCCCCATCATCTTGATGAAATTGAACCTGTTGGAATTGAAACTAATATCTTAAATTATAACCTCGTTATTTTCGGTGTAGATGAAATTGAACCTGTTGGAATTGAAACTTCAAATTCATATTTATATTCATCAAAACATGTTTGATGAAATTGAACCTGTTGGAATTGAAACACAATAATTCAATTATCGAACGATTATCATGATAACGATGAAATTGAACCTGTTGGAATTGAAACATCGTATGCTGCATACGAGCCGCTGTTGTTGCGCCGATGAAATTGAACCTGTTGGAATTGAAACAAGTTTTCGTCTTTTAGTCGAATAGTTATTTGAACGATGAAATTGAACCTGTTGGAATTGAAACTCGTGTAGTCGCCGATATGGTCGAAGTAATCAATGATGAAATTGAACCTGTTGGAATTGAAACTCCACAATTTGCAGGTCGTAATTTAGGGAGCTATGGATGAAATTGAACCTGTTGGAATTGAAACAAGCTTCTGCGCCGGCTTCTGCGATGCGTTTGTCGAGATGAAATTGAACCTGTTGGAATTGAAACCTGTTGAAGATGGGGAATAAGGCTCGTAAGGCTCGTGATGAAATTGAACCTGTTGGAATTGAAACGAGATGTCAGTGCGACTATCATCTTCAACCTTGCAGATGAAATTGAACCTGTTGGAATTGAAACTAGGTAACTCCTTCGGGGCTTATATGTTCTATTGGGATGAAATTGAACCTGTTGGA
>JAITKY010000185.1 GCA_031278135.1 Prevotellaceae bacterium
GTCTTGTATTGCCACAAATCAAAGTGATGCCATAGGCGTTCTTTTCTGTGATCATATATAGGATATCTTTTCCCGTTATCTTCTACATATTCGGGTAAATATCGCAATTCTACGAATACTTCTTCATTTTGCTCATCTGTCTTTATTGAAGATATGACCCATTCTTTATTTTGGGGTAACAGTAGCTTTTATAATATTTCTTTCTCTGTTTTCATGACGCAAAGTTAATGCTTTTCCACTCAATTCCCAGTAGAACCACTTTTTTTGATCTCACCAAAGAACTTTACGTGAATGACAAAAATTTTTCGTTTTAAAAAAAACCGTTACCTTTGCAAAAGTTAATAATGTCGAAAGATAGGAAAAAAAGTTAAGAAAATATATTTGATTATGCAAGAGAAACTGAACAATGATGTAGAGGTTCAAGGTGTTGAAAATATTCTGGAAGATAAATCGAGAGAGATGAATGTTTTTTTGTTGCGGTTAGAAACTCTTTTCAATAATGTCGGAGAGGTTTTAAAAGGCAAAACAGAAGCACTTAAATTAGTTGCGTCGGCGCTTTTGGCGGGCGGACATATCCTGATAGAAGATAATCCCGGCACAGGGAAGACGGTTATGGCAAAAACCCTGTCGCAGTCTATATCAGGGAAAAATGCGGAAAATGGACTGTTATTTAAACGTATTCAGTTTACGCCCGATTTGTTGCCGATGGATCTTATTGGTCTGCATCTGTTTAACGACAATACGAAAGATTTTGTGTTCAAGAAAGGACCGCTTTTCAGCAATGTCCTTTTAGCCGATGAAATCAACAGAGCTTCGCCGAAAGTACAGTCGGCGTTGTTGGAATGTATGGCAGAGAATCAGATAACCGTCGGAAACACAACGTATCCGCTCGAAAAACTGTTTTTTGTCATCGCGACGCAGAATCCGGTCGAAATCGAAGGGACATATCCGCTTCCTGTCGCTCAATTGGACAGGTTTTTTATGAAAATCCCGTTTGGATACGTGAGTAGCGAAGCCGAAATGGACATTTACCGGAATTACCGGGAAATTGACAGGAAAGTGTCTAACGTCAAGACCGTTTTGAGCGAAAACGACATTTTCGAACTCCGCAGTAAAGCCGAAGAAACATTTGTGCACGAAGAGATTATCAAATCCGTGTTGAACATCGTGAGTGCGACCCGCGAACACAGAGATATTATACTCGGAGCGTCACCACGAAGCGGTATTATTTTCCTTAAATGTCTGCGAGCGTATGCGTTAGTCAATAAGCGCGGTTTTGTGGTTGAAGATGATATTCTACATCTTGCCGAACCTGTGCTTAATCACCGGTTGATATTCAGGAATAATGATTTGAGAGAAAATACGTTGAAAAATATAGTACATAAGGAAATTTCACGGTTAAGTAAATTAAATTTGTATTCGGGAACAAGATAATGTATAACTTGCATTATAGTCATTGTAAGACGGTTGTAGCCATATTGTTACTGTTGGTGGCGACAGAAACAGGGGCGCAGGTAAATTCGGTCAAGAGGTACGAAATCGACATCCAGCGCGAGGAGATGAACATTTCAACATCAGTGTCGTTACCGAACGAAGTGATGTTGCGTGCTCGGGAATTTATTCGTAAAGACCCGACTTATTATGTAGGATACATGTTTGAAGGGTTTTACAGATACGACCGTTCGGGCGACGTGGCAGGATATTTGCAGGCGTCGAAACCTTTGCGACAGGCGCTCGAACTGTTCGAAAAAGATTATGCCGTGTCGTTGCGCGATGTGTATTCGTCGGAAGAGGCTTACGAAGAGTACAAAGACCGTGTGCATGACTACATTTACATCACCGACAAACTCATGGACTGTTACAGTAACATCGAGCATCCCGATTCGGTTATATGGCTCTTAAACAGATATAAATCATGGAATTTCCAGCACGACGAATTTGGAGCCGACAACTATATCGCATGGACATACCACCGGAACAGATTCTACACTTCCGAAAAATTCGATTTCCTCTATAATTCGGTGGAAGAGAACGAAATGGCTGCCTTGCATTTCCTACAGCAGAATCTTGAAAACATCAATAAAAACGCAGCAAAAAACGAATCGGTGATAAATTATTGGAGAATAATCGGCGCAAAAATGAGCGTATATCACTATTTAGCAATATTATACAGTTATATGCACAAGCCCGATTCGGCAAGGATATACTATAATTATATGCGTCCCTACGCCAGTATTTTTCCGTATAATAATTATGCTATATTCTGTTTTACAACAGGTTTTTTCGAAGAATCGTATTCCTATTTCAAATATGCAAGTATCAGAGACACTTACGACAAGTACCGCCTTAAAGAATCGGTCTATTACATGAGTATCCTCGATGTGATGAAGGCTGACCCGCAAAAGAGTGTCGATGATTTATCGCTGTATATCAAACAGTCGGGAGTACGACCCGGTTGGGGATGGTACAACATGGGGCTGGCAAGGGCGCTAATGTACAACGGACAACTCGATTCAAGCATGGTTTGCATCAATAAAGCGGGAAAATTCAACGACGTGCATATCGGAACGACTTGGGGACAAAACCATTATGCTTTCAGTCACAGTATTCTGAAATTCGTTAATCTGCAACGGCAAGAAGCCGCAATACGCTTCGAAGATAAATATTACTGGCTGTCGCCGGCAAAATTACGGAAAATCGCCGAAATAAAACTGGAACAGTACATAATCCAGATGTTGATATTCAATCAACTGTCGTCCAATCCCGAACGAGCCGAAGTTTATTACCGGCTGTTTGCTTCCGAAGCCACAATTTCGTTCGACGAAATTTTTTATATGATTAAAGATTACGGACGCAGTTATTTCATCAAAGAGTTTGGTAAACAGATCGAAAGCGACGAAAGAAATATTATCCGGAAATATTTTAAACTGTTTCAAGGAAAACTGTATATCGAAAAGGGCGACACACGTAAAGCGCTGAGAGTGTTGGAAGATGTATATAATCAGGATTTGATTGAAGATAATGAATATGAAAAACTGTATCTGGCGCGACTGTACGAAGCGCTGGCTCTGGCAAACGAATCGTCAGGAACAAAAGGCAACCTCGAAAAATTCCGGAATCAATTTTATCAAACATATCCTCAATTAGTTCCTTACAGCCCCGTGAAAATGAAATTCAAAATAGAAACCAAAATCGACGAAGTCGAAAGTTCCAAGCAAATTTTGTCCGATTTGAAAGCGTTCAATATCGATTTTGAGACAAACGGCGATAATTTGTCGGTGTTCAGGCTCAACTTCGGCAAAACAGCCGATAATAAAGATATTGTGGAATATAGCGTCGAATCGTCATGGGGAACAAAAATTGTCAAACCGTCGTCGATTGTCTATACCGACACGAAAGATGTGGCAAAACGGCTTGTATATTCCATTTTCAATCTGAAATTATGAAAAGAAACAAGATATAACAGATTAATAATTCGTGTTACGCAGTACTCCCGACAAAAAACAGCATATTAACAGTCCGTTATAAGCGCTTTTCGCTTTTAGTTTCGGGACGAACAGATATTCGCAATTACAAAATACAAAATACGACAATTTTCGGCTGACATGATAGTAGATGAGATTTTTTCTCACAGGTGAGTTTTTTTCTCATCTGTGAGAAATTAATCCCTAACTCCGCAAAAGTTAGGTAGCTATTTTATATAAAGCATTAATATTTAAATTATTACGAGAATTTTATAGGCTACCTAATTAGGTAGCCTATAAAATTTAACATGCTATTGTTTA
>JAITKY010000079.1 GCA_031278135.1 Prevotellaceae bacterium
TTTATTTATTTTTTATGGGGAATGATTTTTATTGTAAATTTGCGTCGGATAAAATCTAAAATAATGGCTGTTAAACATTAATAATTAATAAAATATGGAAACAGAATTAGAAAAGTGTATGATAAAAAGAATGATTTTAAACATTACCATCATAGCAATGGTGGCGACATTGAACAGCACGACTGTTTATTCCCAGAAGGGAAAACAAAAAGAAAATCAACCCGTTCAAAACATTACGGTGATGAAACTCGGGCAGGAAACGATTTATGGTCCATATACACCTGACCTTGCGTCGATTCGTCGGCACGAATGTCCCGAATGGTTTCGTGACGCCAAGTTCGGGATGTTTATTGATTGGGGACTGTATTCTGTAGCAGGTTGGGACGCTCCAAAGAAAAGCGGAGCAATGTATCCCGACTGGTACATGAAAAACATGCTCGACGGAGCAGTGAAAGAATATCACGAAAAGACTTGGGGAAAGGATTTTATGCCCGACGATTTCATTCCGCTGTTTACTGCCGAAAACTACAACCCCGAATGGTTGATCGACGTAGCAAAGGAAGCAGGAATGAAATACGTGATTCCATTCTGTAAGCATCACGACGGTTTTTGTCTCTGGCCCAGCAGTTACACCGACCGTGACGCGATGGATATGGGTCCGAAGAAAGACCTTGTCCGTCCGCTTGTGGATGCCTGTTATAAAAACGGGTTGAAATTCGGATTTTACTTTTCGCTCGACGAATGGTATTATCCTGTCATCAAAGACGGTATGAAACAAATCCGCGAATGGGGAGCACACAAATATTCTCCTTACGAAGAATCGAAAAAGAAGATTCATCTCATTGGAAAATATCCTGTCGAAGACTTTTTTGGCGACTATATCGTTCCTCAGGCTAAGGAGTTTATCGACCTTTACGACCCAGACATTCTCTGGTTCGACGGCGATTGGGAGATGTTTATCGAAGAATACCGTTCGCCCGAAATCATTGCGCACTTTTATAATCGCACATTTGGACGTAAGGAAGTCGCTATTAACGACCGCAATGGGCTCAGCCGTTTCAAAGTTGGCGATTTCTTCTGTAGCGAATATCACCGCCTTCCGAAGGGTTACGAATTGATGCATACATGGGAAGAAAACCGTGGCATAAGTCAGTCGTTCGGTTACAACCGTGAAGATACAGAGGAAAATGTGTTGAGCGTAAAGGATTTTGTACATATGTTTATACGCACTGTCAGCGAAAATGGTAACTTGTTGTTGATTGTCAATCTCGACGGCAAAGGCGGACTTCCCGAAGTACAGGAACGCCGTTTGCGTGAAATCGGCGCATGGCTTAAAATCAACGGCGAAGCAATATACAATACCCGTCCTTGGCTGACGCCTGTCCAAGAGTTAGTTTCCGGCGGCAAAGAGGACGAACAACAGAGCGAAATCCGTTTTACCCGCAGCAAAGACGGTCAAACGATTTACGCTATCTGTACAGCCTTCCCAAAAGATAAGCTCGAAATCAATTCGTTGTATCTAAATAAGGGAAAATCGACCATCACCATGATTGGCGCCGAAGAAATGCAACTCTCATGGTCGCAACATCCGGGCAACGATTTTACTGCTAAATTAGTAATCGACATCCCCGATTCGCTTTACGGCAAACGTAAAAACGAATATGCATGGGTGTTTAAAATAACTTTTTGAGTGATGAAATGGATTATTAAGAAAAAAGACGTCTCTTTCGAGGCGTCTTTTCTTAAATATCAGGAAGTGATGATTTTACTTTAACGATTTAACTATAGCCTCAAATGCTTGAGGGTGATTCATTGCGAGGTCTGCTAAGACTTTGCGGTTTAACTCGATACTGCTTGCCGACAGTTTGCCGATGAATTTCGAATATGTTAATCCGTAAGGGCGTACCGCTGCATTTATACGCTGTATCCACAAAGAGCGGAAACTGCGTTTCTTCACTTTGCGATCGCGATAAGCGTAAGTTAGACCTTTTTCGTAAGTATTTTTTGCAACCGTCCACACATTGGCACGCGCTAAAAAATACCCTCTTGTCTGTTTTAAAATTTTCTTTCTTCTTGCTCTTGAAGCTACTGAATTTACTGATCTGGGCATAATTTTACTATTTTTTTGGAAGCAGGCGACTTCGTTTTACGAAAATTCTTTAATATTGCCATACTTCCGGGTTAAAACTAAAAAAACTCTTAAATAATTATACAATACAATTTTACATTACCAACAATTTCTTAACGCGTGACTTGTCGGCGTCGGAAATGACTCCGAAATACGTCAGATTGCGTTTTTGTTTTGTTGTTTTCTTTGTCAAAATATGCCTTTTGTAGGCATGTTTGCGCTTAATCTTTCCTGTTCCGGTTACATCAAAACGTTTTTTTGCTCCGGAATTTGTCTTCATTTTTGGCATCTCTTTTAAAATATTAAATTAATTTATCCTGATATTCATTTCTTTTTGAGTTTTGGTACGAGAATAATAGTCATACGTTTACCTTCTAATTTGGGCATAAATTCGATTTTGCCCACATCTTCCAAATCGTTGGCTAAACGAAGAAGCAGAATCTCGCCCTGCTGCGAAAACAGAATCGAACGACCTTTGAAAAAGACAAATGCTTTGACTTTGTCGCCGGCTTCGAGGAAGTTACGGGCATGTTTCAGTTTAAACTGATAATCATGTTCATCGGTATTCGGACCGAAACGTATTTCCTTAAGTTCTGTTTTGACTGTCTTGTCTTTCAGTTCCTTCAACCGTTTTTTCTGTTGATACTGATATTTCTGGTAATCAACAATACGGCAAACAGGCGGATCTGCATTTGGCGATATTTCAACCAAATCCACATTTTGTGCTTCAGCCATACTCAAAGCAACAGCAAGAGGATATATACCGGGTCGTTCGATATTTTCTCCTATCACACGGACTTCTCGAGCCGTGATTTCATTGTTGATCCTCGCCGAGGCATCATTTTTCTTTTCGCTCATCCGGCTTGTATTTCTTCTCATTCCACCGGGTCTTCTAAAAGGCGCTGCTATAATCCGTCCTCCTTTTTTTCATTAGTTTAACACCAATTATCGAGCCGCAAAGGTAATAAGTTTTTTTTAATAATTCATATTAAAGCAATTTTTTTAATTTTTTTTTCACAAAAAAGGCATATTATCAACACATAAATAAGATTGTTGATAAAATTTTTTTTGGCTCATTTTAATATATTTAGAGACTGATTAGTGTTAAAATGCAGAAAAATTTCATTGTAATGTTTCTATTTTTTGTACTTTTGAGGCGAATTTAGATTATGTGAATGATGAAAACAGATGTATTGTTAGGTTTGCAATGGGGCGACGAAGGAAAGGGAAAGGTCGTTGATGTTTTGACTTCTGGATATGATATTGTCGCCCGTTTTCAGGGTGGTCCGAATGCCGGTCACTCGTTGAAGTTTGATAATGTGGAAATAGTGTTGCATACGGTTCCTTCGGGGATTTTCCACAAAGACATTATAAATATTATCGGGAACGGTCTTGTGATTGACCCTGCTATTTTCCAGAAAGAATGTGAGGAGATAGCAGTATTTGGAGTTGAACTGACACAGCAATTGCTCATTTCCCGAAAGGCTCATTTGATTATTCCCTCACACCGGATTATCGACGCCGCATCGGAAGCGTCGAAAGGAAAAACAAAGATCGGTTCGACTTTAAAAGGTATAGGTCCGGCATATACCGACAAAACAGGTAGAAACGGGTTGCGTACAGGCGAAATATTTGAACCCGATTTTAAAGAAAGGTACGAGGCGCTCAAAAATAAACATGTCGAGTTCCTGAAACAGTTTGATTACGAATATCAAATCGACGAAACCGATTTCTTCGCCGGTATCGAAAACCTGAAACGTTTCACTTTTGTAGACAGCGAATTTGTGCTGAACAATGCGCTGAAAAACAATAAAAAAGTCTTGGCAGAAGGCGCTCAGGGAACCCTTCTGGACATCGATTTCGGGACTTATCCATACGTTACTTCGTCGAATACCGTATGTGCCGGAGCGTGTACGGGTTTGGGGCTGGCGCCACAATCGATAGGAGAGGTTTACGGGATATTTAAGGCGTACTGTACACGTGTAGGCAGCGGACCATTCCCGACCGAGCAAATCAACGAAATCGGCGAGACATTGCGCGAAACAGGTCAAGAGTATGGAGCAACAACAGGACGTCCGCGACGTACCGGCTGGCTCGACCTCGTCGCACTGAAATACGCCGTGATGATCGACGGTGTCACTCAACTGATTATGACAAAAGCGGATGTGATGGATACGTTCGATACTGTAAAAGTCGCTGTGGCATACGAAATCGACGGAAAACAGACAGATGAATTTCCATACGAATTGAAAGATTCGATAAAACCTGTGTATAAGGAATTGAAAGGCTGGAAAACATCTATTTCGCCAATTCGTACATATAAAGATCTTCCTGCCGAACTTCAGGAATATATCGGATTTATCGAAACGGAAACGGGTGTGCCTGTAAAAATCGTATCCGTAGGTCCCAACAGAGATGAAACAATAATACGGTTGTTTTGAACTGAAGAACATAGATAAGTTGCAACTGCCCTACACTATTGATTGACGGGCTTTAGCCCTTTTTTGCTTCTCACTATATTAATAAAAGTTTAAAATAGCCTGTTAATATGTTGCTTATAGAAAGCGTTATTGTAAAGCCCGAAGCAATCCGGAAATCGTTGATAATAACCTTGGATTGCCTATCTACAAATCGCTTGTCAACACTATCACCACGCTATACGATTTCCCGCTCAGGCAACTGTTGCCGTCAGTTTTGTAGATGAACTTGACTGTTTTGGCGGTAACTCCGTGGTAAAGAGTATAAGAGATGTCATCATCTTCGTAGACGCCTTTGCCGTTCATCAC
>JAITKY010000104.1 GCA_031278135.1 Prevotellaceae bacterium
GTTTTTCGACCCATCGAAATTTCCATATCCCGTTCAAGGACAGAAAATAAGCCGACTGTTCCCTGTCTCGGCTTTCTGCCAGCGTTCGAGATTCGAAGGCAAAAAAGTTCGACTTCATCGGCAACCTGTTTACTGAGGTTGTTCCCGGATCTTTCCACTCCGGAGTATTATTTTGGTCTTTACGTTGTTGGCTATAGGTTACTGTGCAGCAAAGAAACAAAATTAAAGTTAAAACCTTTTTCATATTTAATCTATTAAAAAATTATATTATTCTCATTTATTTACACTTCTACGTTTTTACCGTCTATATTTTGCAGAACAAAAGTATAAACAAAAATCCGAGTTCCCAAAACTTCGATATCGAAATAAATCGAAATTCTTTTTTCCCGAACTTTTTGAAATTTTAAATCAAAAAGAAATGGTTGCAAAAAATCTAAAGAGTCATGTGTGCACCGATTTTTAAGATTCACACCGATTTTATTGTTAACCGGCATGAGTCTTTTTTATCTGTGTTGTCCTGATAATAAGCGATTTAGTAAAAACGATTTGAACATTTATAATATGTTATTACTTTTGTGCTTAAATATTATGATTAAATGTTACTAAATAATATTATACTTGGAGTATTTGGGAATAGAATTAAAGAGATTGAGCAATTGAGGAAAAATCCCGTCAAAGCACAGGAAATCGTATTCAATTCTTTAATCAAAGCAGGCGAACATACTGAATATGGCAAAAAATACAATTTTGGGGGAATACGGAATGTCGAACATTTTCGAAAAAATGTTCCCGTATCGGATTATGCCGTGCTTCAGCCATACATCAAACGGATGCGTAGCGGCGAAAACAATATTTTGTGGAATACGCCTGTCAGATGGTTTGCCAAATCGTCGGGAACAACGGCGGGTAAAAGTAAATTTATTCCCATAAGCCATGAATGTCTGTATAACTGTCATTTTTCGGGCAGTAAAGACGTTACGCTTCAATATCTTATCAACAATCCATCGTCGAAATTACTGCTTGGGAAATCGCTTACTCTGGGAGGAAGTCGGAAGATTGACGAGTATAATAGCAAAGTCAAAACTGGCGATTTGTCGGCAATCATGATTCACAACTCGCCGTGGTATGCCGAATTGGCAAGAACGCCATCGAAAAAGACGGCTTTAATTCCCGATTTCGACGAAAAAACAAACGCTATTGCAAAATATTCGAGCAACAGAAATGTAGTAAGTTTTGCCGGCGTACCTTCGTGGAATCTGGTTTTGATGAACAAAATCCTGGAATATACAGGAAAAAAACATTTGATAGAACTGTGGCCTGATCTGGAAATATTTTTTCACGGCGGCGTTGCTTTCAGTCCGTATATCGAACAGTTTAAGAGAATTATACCTTCGGAAAAAATGCGTTACATGGAAACGTACAACGCTTCCGAAGGATTTTTTGCTTTTCAGGATTCGCCAAGTGACGATTCGATGTTGCTATTAGCAAACAACAATATTTTCTTTGAATTTATGCCGATGTCCGAACTTGGAAAACCGTTGCCGGAGACATACAATATTTCGGAAGTGACGACAGGCGTAAATTATGCAATGATAATATCGACAAATGCCGGTCTGTGGCGTTACCTGATTGGCGACACCGTGAAATTCACTTCGCTGTATCCCCATAAAATCAGAATAACAGGACGGACAGCGCATTATATCAATGTCTTCGGTGAAGAACTCATTGTCGGAAACGCCGAAGATGCTTTGCAAAAAGCATGTGCCGAAACAAACGCTATAGTGTCGGAATATACTGTTGCCCCGATTTTTATGAGCGAAACATCGAACGGCGCTCATGAATGGTTAATCGAGTTCGACACGCTACCGGAAAATATCGAACAGTTTACAAACATTCTGGATAAAGCATTATGCGAAGTCAATTCCGATTACGAAGCGAAAAGATATCATAATATAACTCTGTCGCGCCTCAAACTGACAACGTTACCTAACGGAACATTCATTAAATGGATGGAGTCGAAAGGCAAACTCGGAGGTCAAAATAAAATACCGCGTCTGTATAATTCACGCGAATATGCCGATCAATTGTTGAGAATTATTAATACGCGATTAACTGCCCGTTAGTCCCGCAAACCGATAGAAATGAGGAAGAGTTCGTATGCAATTACAGCATTTCCCGACTTCCGTCCTTTCTTTGATTTTAGTGAGAAAGAAAAGTAAGCCATAAATCGAAACAGTTTCTTTTCGGCGCGATTAGTCGATGCGTATTTCGGCAATTCTATGAAAACAAGTTCCAATCCTCAGTGCGACACGCGAGGCAAAAAAATACCTGCATTTTGTCGTACACAAAACTAAAATTTCGTAGATCCAGACCTCTTGACTTGTCCTATTTTATTATTCTTATTATCAATAATATATTTATTTTATTATCGCAAACTAAAAAAGTCGTACTTTTGCAAAAAAAGGATAAAAAAATGCAAACACAATTACCCTTGTTTTCAGGAGATACAACACTAATAAACTCGACGTTAGGCTATATTGAAAAAGGCGGATTCCGCTATTATCTACATAATGGAAATCCGATTTATTGTCATTTGTTAG
>JAITKY010000124.1 GCA_031278135.1 Prevotellaceae bacterium
ATTATAATCACATCGTCGATTGATGTGACCTTATTTATCTGAATCAGAACTTTTACCGATTTTTTGCATGAGTTTCGAAACAGCAGCCTCAATCGACAGTTCGCTACCCAAAAGACGTATAAATTCACTGCCGATAATTGCACCGCCGGCATTTTCGAATGCTGCGTTGAGCGTTGTCTTGTTCGATATTCCGAAACCTATTAGACGCGGATTTTTCAAATTCATGGCGTTAATTCTTCTGAAATAATCCAATGTTTTCTCGTCGAAACAGTCTTTGGCTCCGGTAGTTGAAGCAGTCGAAACCATGTAGATAAAGCCCGAAGTATTTTTGTCTATCAAACGTATCCGTTCTTCCGACGTTTCGGGAGTTATGAGCATGATAAATTCAATTCCGTACTGTTTACCTAACAATTTGAACATCTGCATATAATCGTCGAAAGGCAGGTCGGGAATGATAACTCCGTCGATACCTGTTCTTTTACATTCGCTACAAAATTTTTCGACGCCAAACTGCATGATCGGATTGAGATATCCCATCATTATCAAAGGAATATTCACTTCGTCACGTATTTTTTCGACTTGGGAAAATAGTTTTTTCAATGTCATTCCGTTATTGAGCGCCGCAGTTCCGCTCTGTTGAATTACGGGACCGTCAGCCATAGGATCGGAGAATGGAATTCCTGCCTCGACCATGTCGGCGCCCTGTTTTTCAAGTTCTTTGACGATTTTTGCCGTATCGTCGAATTGCGGATATCCTGCCGTGAAATAAACCGACAAAATGTTTTTCTGTTTCTCTTTGAATAGTTTATATATCCTGTTCATCCGTTTGTCTGAAGAGATTCAATAATTTTTTTACCTGTTCGACATTTTTCAGCCCTGGAGAATCCTCAAATGCGCTATTGACGTCAATACCAATACATAACTTGTGACGGTTATCCCTGATATGTTCGGTGTCTGCGAGTGTAATTCCCCCGCTCATGAAGAACGGTTTGTTCATCGTGTAGTTTGTTAATAAGTTATGGTCGAACTTTTTCCCCGATCCGCCATACAGTTCTGTCTTTGCATCGAAAAGGAAATAATCGCAAACCTGTTCATAATCATACATATCGTCAAAATCTTCTTTGGATGTTATACCGAAAGCCTTGATTATTTCGCATTTGTATTTTGTCTTCAATTCCGCACAATATTCGGGAGTCTCATTTCCATGAAGTTGTAAGACATTAAACCTGTAATATTCTGCTGTTTCGACAACATGCTCGATTTTAGCGTTCACAAATACTCCTACCGATAATGTATTGGAGAATAAAGATTTGAGAACTGCATGATTTAATTCTGCGGCATAACGCGGCGACCGTTCATAGCATACAAAGCCCATATAATCAGGATGTAACATTGCTATTTCCGCAATGTTAATGACATTCCGCATTCCACATATTTTTACTCTAATTCTATCCATATATAATATATCAAACATCATTATTTCGCACAAAGATATAAAACTGTTATTAATATTCTGCGATAATAATTTTTTTATTTTCCGCACTTTTTTGTCGGTGTCCCACGCTCTCAGAAGGTAGATTCCCGCCGCGACGCTTGTAACATCAATATTTCCCGATACATTTTCGAAAACTTTCACAAGTACTCCCGAAAGCGAATACAGTTCTACTTTTAAAGATGTTAACGGACGATTGTCGTCGTCGTCCAAATAGACGATTTCTTTCGCCGGATTTGGATATGCTTTGAAATTTCGCCCGTTACTGTTTTCTCTTACAACCTCATTGAGTTCAACGTAATTGGTGGGAAATTGCGAATCAGCACGGCAAAACACCGGACGTATCATCAGCGAGCCGTCGAAAACCGAAGGCTCCCACATTTGTCCAAGACTGTAGAATACATTACTTTTGGAGTTGCGGTTTCTGTCAAACCCGATGTTCAAAAAACCTTCGTCGGTCTGAAGCCATCCGACGTAAAATATCTCGCCTTCAGAAAGATATACAGGTTTTGCGAATTTGTATGCGACATATCTGTTCAGATTGTTCAGACTGTCGAACACAGGTTTGCCACCTGTTTCGCTGTGTATCAGTTCACCCGGAACGCCTCCGGCATCATTCCAGACGGCAACGATGAAATTGTGATTCGTATTGGCGTCGTTCACAGTCCGGTTGAAATACATGTACACGCCGCGGAGACTGTCAGCCATGTATGTATGGAATTTTACCGCTACTTTTCCCAGCGACGAGCCACTCCCGAAAAGTCCGTATCCGTTTTCAGCCGTCCCGTCGTCGTAAGCGTAGCAGTCTTTAAACTCGTAAACGATTCTGTTTGTGTCGTTATAGCGTAATGCAGTTCTGAATTTCGACGGGTCATTATCGGTATCAATCCAACTCTGCAACTCGAACGCCGCCGAATCGCCGCTGATAGAAAATTCGTATCGCGGTATTGCATACGAAAGATTTATCGTGCTTCCGTCAGGAATGTTTTCAGCGCCTGCGGAATACGACAATGTCCTGCCTAAAGTTCCATATATGGAGCGCAATCGAAAATTACGTGTAACGCTTCTGATACCCCATCCGAGATTTGTGTAATTCAACTCCAGATTCATCGGATCTTCGAACAAATCGGCTTTTGCTGCCTCGAAATGTGTAGCCGGAACGGTTTCGTAATCTGTTGTCAGCCTTTTAGGTTCTCCGATTAACGCAATGTCTGGAATATTCGGATTGTTCGCTGTTCTGTTTTTATCTAAATAAACAAAATCGATATGCCAATGGTCTGATGCAGTGCTACGTCCGGGAAAACTCGGATGAACATTGATACTTGCGTAATTAATAAACCGGAAACGGAACCCGTTCCTTAAATATTTAACATCTTCGATTTTGATATTCGCCCTGAAAAATTTGAATCCTATACTGTCGTCTTCGATAACAGTTTTAGTATTAGCCAAATGGTTATACATTTCAATCCTGCTGTCGGAAATAGCCGAAGCGCCCCACACTTTATCCCAAACTGTATCCGCAGACGAAGAAAATTCCACAATCAGAGAATCAACGCTTTCGGGCATGTCGCCGTAACCTTTCGGCTGAAAATAAAAACTCAGACTGACCGAATCGGCAGGCAAATAAGCCAATTGGATAAGTCCGGATGTCAAAGTGTCTGCCGCAAAAACGGAACTTGCAGCGATGTCGTAGATTTTTCCCTTGCTGTCGAACGGATCGAAAGTTGCAACTCCCACAGTAGGAGGATTTATCGCAAAAGTCCTGTTTACGTATATCGACTGACTGTTAGTCCACAAGTCCAAATTCGGAACCACTTGTCCGGGTTTCGAAAAATCATCAACAAAAGGCAATTCTATAACGGAAATTGACTTCGTTTGTAAAAATTTAACTGTCCGAACCGTATGAATATTTTCGTTGAGACCGGTCAATACCTCCTGCGCCCTCGCTTCCATAGCCGGAATCGCAAAGGCTAAAAACAACATACTTAATGGTATATACCTTTTAAACACTTTCGCCATAACAAAATAAACAAGGCGCAAAGTTATAACATATTTTTATAATCACAAATTTTATTTATTCGCTTTTATAATACACCTTATTATCTGCTGAAATTATAAGATAGTAGGAACTGCCTTTTTCATCGCTCACTTCTATTTTATTTTTTGCACTTATCACATCGACATACTCGTTGCTGATTTTCGTAACCAGCAGAGGATAATACGGGAATGGAGCATCGAATGTTTTCAGCGACAACTCATTGCCTGAGGCGTCGACAGTATAGACAAATAAATTGATTTGTTTATTATCTGTTGTATAAACTTTACCTGCAGCGTCCTTCACTTCGCTGTAAGCGCCATAGATATACAGTTGATTATTAGTCCTTATGACGTTGGACAAATATCCTGTAAACTGTAAAGAACTGTTCCACACCGTCGCCAGACTCGAATCCAATAAATACAAATGCAATACATCGTCGGAAATATCATAAGACGAATACGTATTTCCTTTAAGCGCAACTAAAAATGTTTCACTGATATCGTCGTAAATCAACTTGCGTGGAACGGCTGTCGAAGCAAGTTTGACATTCTTTTTCTCATTTCCGTTTGCATCCAGAAGATACAGATAATTAGTGATTTCGTTATTGCCATCTACCGAAACGACAACCGCAAAATTGTAATCCGAATGGTCGATCAGGATTCCGCGCGCTTTTCCCTCTTTTCTGTCGAAAGTTTTGAGCCACTCAACATCTCCAAAATCAGACACTAAAGCAACAAACGCCTTTGTTTCCGAATTATTGACATACGTGCCAGCGACAAACACTTTTTTATCCGAAGTGACTGATTTTGCGTGAATAAAATAACCTGCTTCGCCCGTCTTATCTGCCGGTACAATTGTCGTATATAAATTACCGCTTTCATACGGTATTATGCTGGCATTTACCGGTTTAAGAACATTATTTTTATACGCGTCCAAAACCGACTGTAAAGCCAAATTGTTTGCCGTCGATTCGTTTTCCAGATATGCTTGAAATCCTGCATAATCCCTGTAATTTTTTTTAAAGAAAGCACTGTATTTCTTTATGGCTTCGGGATTGGTTTTACTTGACGTCAAACTTAATGCGGAATCGACAACCTGTTTTTTCGCAATCAAATCGTAATAAAATGTATTCGATTTCGCATAGTTATTGGGAGAATTGAGCCTTTTATCAGCCACATTATCAGCGTTGTAATACAGACATTTTATTTTTTCTTCCTGATAAGTCAATAGCGACGCAACAACCGAGTTATAGTCATATTTGTATATTTTATTAATAATAAGCGGATTAATCGTATAATCAGGAGCAATATCCGTTTTATCCAAACGTGACAGTTTTTCGATATAATCAAGATTTTTCGTGTGCACTTCCTCTGCCTGTTGATACAAAAAAGCCACGTCGGTATTCAGTACCGCATTGAAAGAATCGACCCATGACTTGAAATCCCAGAGCGTTATATTTTTAGCAATAAAATTTGAAGAAGTCAGCCCGTGCAGACGATACACAGGCACAGGCAACAGCGAATAACTGATTTTATAGTCGCCCATAGGATATTCTTCAAGCGAAAGTTTCAGTTTTTCAAGATAATAGAGAGTCGAATCGAAGTTAGTTTGCAAATCTTTCAGATTTTTATTCAATTCGCTGTCCACCAGAAAATATAAATCGTTCAGACGGCTGTTCTGCGCATTAATTTTGCCGAAGGTCTCGATGCAGTCGTTATATTTATAGATTCCTTTTATTAAATATTCCTGATTTTGGTCGAAATATTTTTTGTATTCCAACACATTTGCTATCCGGGTATCGATATCTTTTTTGATATTTTCGAAAGTCCGCGGTTCCGGAACATCCTGATAATAAGTTCCGTTTTTCTTGGCTTCTTTTGCGTCAAGATAATGTTTGGCAAGCGACAGATAAGTCTTAGCATTTGATATACACTGCATTACATTCTCCGATTGCAAAAACGGGTCGTATTGACGTATCATTTTCTGGGAAATCAGACCTAACTGATAGTATCCGTTTGCGTTAGCGTAATCTTTCGAAGTCGTTGCTGCCTGATAATTAAACAGGGTTTGAAACGCTTCATAATCTTTCATGTTCTTAATTGCTTCGTAGAGAACTTTGTAGTCCTGCTGTCCGTAAGCGGTTAAAATAATCAATTGTAAGAAAGAACAAATCAACAATTTCCGTATCATAAATTATGCTTTTTTAATTTGTTGTATTTTCAATAATTTTAATTTCTACACGACGATTTTTTGCTCTGTTTTCGTCGGAATCGTTTGCTACCAAAGGTTGCAATTCGCCGTATCCTTTCGATTGTACACGACTTTTGTTTATATTGTTGTTGATTAAGAATTTAACGACCGATTCGGCTCGTTTGTCCGACAGACGGAAGTTGTATTCGTTTGAACCGACATCATCGGTATGAGCAGATATTTCGATTTTCAATTCAGGATTTCGTTCCATGAAACTCAGGAGGCGGTTCAATTCCGCGTATGATTCCGTATTTAGTTCGGCGGAATTTGTTTCGAATGTTATGTTGTTGAAAACCATCTTCGTTTCGGTGGTCAATAGATCCAGCACGATATCTTTAGTTTCTCTGTTGGTTGTCGTAACATCCAGAGTTGTATTGAAATAGGTGTATCCTTTTTTGGTGACGTCCAATTCGTAAGTATTATTGGTACGCAATGCGAGTACAGGATTTCCATTATCGTCGTAACTCAATAGAGATGAAGCGTTTTCGTCACGATAGAGGTTTTTGATTTCGACATTTACCGGAACAATATTTTTGCCATCGTTATCTTTAACGTTTAAAGTCAGCAATTTACGTGAGGCTTTAAGTTCCAGACTTTTTTCGAAATCGCTGTATACCACGTCGGTTCGTAAATCGAAATATGTTTCGTAAGGTTCGAAACTTTCGCTTTCGATTGTGATTTTGTAGTTGTTCCCGATATTTAGTTTGCAGTTATATTTCCCTTTCGATACATTCGCTATACTTTGCTGTGCAAGAGGACGTTTTGTAAGCGAATCGGAAATTATTACTTTAGGCGACAATGGGTAAAACAACTCATTATCATATATATTCAGTTCCAGATTTACGTTGTCGTAAAGCGTGACATCAAATTTTCCTTCCGTTTCGTTCCCGATGAATCCCAAATCCTTGTAATAAAATGTGTGTGAATAGTTTTCTTTCGAGAAATCGATTTTATAGAATGTTCCCTGCGTGAATATAATCGAATATTTACCTTCGTCATTTGTCAGAAACTCACCGTTAGTAACTGAGGTAATAGCGTCCTGCACATAGATTTTGGCTTCGATTGGCTGCTTCGAATATAAATCTGTGATTGTACCTGTCAAAACGAAAGTTTTTGCAGGTGACTGGTCGGAAGGCAAAGACACTTTATACACCTTATTTGGCTGTTTTTTAGATTTTTTCGCAGTCATAATGAAATAATCGCCTTTACTGTTTACCATTGGCGACAAATCATCGTATCCGGTATTCACTGCTTCGACGTAAACAGGATAGTACCAGTTATTTTCATCAATGCGACGGGCATAATAGATGTTGTAGTCGTCGTCGGATATCTTTTTACCGGCTTTATTGACATCCTGACGTTTCGATGCAAAAAACAGCGAGTTATTGTCTGCGCAGATAAATGGCGTTTCCTGTGACCCGATATTAAATTCTTTGGGAAGATATTTTGGTCCAACCCATTTGTTCTCTTTGTCTTTTTCGAAGAGTAACAGTTCTTTAACCACCTCTTTTTCCTTTTTAGTGTCCGGTTGAGGTTTTGTTTTCAAGACAAAAAGCGTCTTGTTGTTCGATGAGATTGCCGGCGAAAATAAATCGGCACTTGTCGAAACAGGGCTTCCAAGGCGTTGAGGTTCACCCCATCCTGCTTTCGTCTTTCGCGAAAAAAATATATCAAAATAGTTTGTTTCTATTTTGGCATGAAAAAACAGCATGGTTCCGTCATGATTAAACGAAAACCCGCCAACTTCGTTTTTTGTCTGGTTAATCAACTTGTTGATATACTCAAATGGAGCGGGCGGCATCCATTTGCCATTTTGCAGATGCGATTCGTAAGCCGTTGTCGAATTTTCATCTACAGTCAAAAAAACGAGATACTTACCATCCGGCGTCAAAGCCGGATACTTCATTGTTTTCTGAAAATCAGGAAATATATCCACCCCACTAAACTCCTGAGCATGACCATGTATCAGAATACTTTGAATAAAAATAAAACTTAAAACAGTTTTTAACAAAATTTTCATCATATTTAAACCTTTTGAAAAAAAATGAACATTTTTTTTGCAAAGGTAAATATTTTTTTCATAAAAAAACATTTTTCATAAAAAAAGTTTTTCGTTTATTTTTTTCACTGTGAGTAACAGTAAGATAAACAGGCTATAATACTCTAAAAATCCATGTCATCCATGTGCTAAAATTTTTTCGATACGTGACAGTAAAAACTCCCGAAACGCAAAGTTTTTAATCTTATTCAAGATTTCGTTGGCGAAACCGGACATCAATAACGATTGTGCTGTGGACTTGCTTATTCCACGTGATTGCATGTAAAAAATAGCATCTTCGTTCAACTGTCCGACAGTGGCTCCGTGCGAACATTTTACGTTGTCGGCGTAGATTTCGAGTTGTGGTTTTGTGTATATTTTTGCGCCGGTATTGAGCAACACGTTCCTGTTTGATTGGTATGCTACGGTTTTTTGAGCGTCGGGACGAACAAGTATACGTCCGTTGAAAACGTTTACTGCTTTATCGTCCAAAATACTCTTGTACAACTCATTGCTTTGACATTCCAGAACAGCGTGGTCGATAAAAGTGTAATTATCGACATGTTGTTTGTTGCCGGCGACAACTAATCCATACAGGTTACTATAACAGTGTTTTTCAGCCAAATGTATCTCCGTATTTTGCCGGACAAGTCCTCCACCGAGAATAATATTCGAACAGTTGAAAACACTGCCGCTATATTGACGGCTGTAATCGGAGGAAACATGCCTGGATAACAAACCCTTATCGTGAATACGGACAAAATTGACCTGCGCATCCGGCTTGATTACCGTCTCGGACAGATTGTTCGTCAGCGTCGAAGCATCGGAAACCCCGATGTTACATTCGATTATTTCGGCGACGCTGTTCTCTCCGAAAACAAACAGATTATGCTGCTGACTGAAAATATTGGAATCCGAATCGATGATGTTGATAATCATCAAAGGTCGAGTAGTTTTCACTCCCGGATCAACAGACACATACACTCCCGAAAGAGCAGTGGCAATATTCAGCGCCGTCGGTAAATCGGTGATGTCAGCCAAACGGTTACAGTATTTTTCGACAATTTCCTCATACTCTCTCGCCGCCAAAAGCAGACTGCCATATACAAATCCGCCTTCCGACCTGATTTCATTGTTGATACACACACCATTAACCGTATATATCTTAATTGCATCGTCGATTACGGAAAAGTTCGATTCCGCAGGCTTTTTCCAGTCGAAAGGATTGACGGGAACATATTCGCCATCGAAAATATCCGCCAAAGGAGTGTACTTATATTTTTCCTGTTTTATGTTCGGAAACTCGCTGTTTTTTATTTCATCTAATGCCCTGTTCCTGAAACTGTTAATATAACACGGGAATAAACTTTCGGACAGATTGGCGGCTATGTTGTATATATTCTTATAATTCATATTTCCAAGTCTTTCAACCAGTCGTACCCCTTTTTTTCGAGTTCCAAAGCCAACTCTTTACCGGCAGATTTCACTATTTTACCTTTATATAATACATGTACAAAATCGGGCTTAATATAATCCAAAAGACGTTGATAGTGAGTTACTAAAATCAGAGCGTTGTCGGACGATTTCAGTTTATTGACGCCTTCGGAAACGATTTTCAATGCGTCGATATCCAATCCGCTGTCGGTTTCATCCAAAATCGCAAGTTTCGGCTCTAAAATCGCCATTTGAAATATCTCGTTTCGTTTTTTCTCTCCGCCCGAAAAACCTTCGTTGACAGGTCTGCTAATGAGCGCAGAATCCATGCTCGTCAATGCGGCTTTTTCCTTCATCATTTTCAGAAATTCCGCAGGTTTAACCGGCTCAAGTCCTTTATATTTACGCTGTTCGTTGATTGCTGCTTTCATAAAATTAGTCATGCTGACGCCCGGAATTTCGACCGGATACTGAAAACTCAAGAATATTCCGGCGTTAGCCCTGTCTTCCGGCGACATTTCGAGCAGATTTTTCCCTTCGAACTCTATTTCGCCCTGCGTAACTTCAAAGTTATCCCGACCGGCAATCACCGAGGCTAACGTGCTCTTACCCGAACCGTTAGGTCCCATTATCGCATGAACTTCGCCGGCGTGAACTTCAAGATTAATCCCTCTAAGTATCTCTTTTCCTTCGACATTCGCATGTAAATCCGTAATCTTTATCATATCTACTGCATTCTATTCATTTTTGCGCCGCAAAAGTAGTAAAAAAACCGGAAATCGGCAATTTTCTTCATGCAAGTTACGCCAAAAACACAAAATTTGAAAAAAAATGTTATTTCCGGACATCTTAATTATCAAGATATTATAGCACTGAAAAAAATTTTTTTCAAAAATATTTGCCGGAATGAAACTTAATGTGTAATTTTACGGACGATTTTATCTAAGAAATTAAATAGCGATTATGGAGACAGAGACTATAACATTCAATGAATTAAGGAGGATTAAAGACGCTCTTCCGAATGGTAGTATTCATAAAATTGCTGACTTGTTGGAAGTCAGCGAAGAGACTGTAAGGAATTATTTTGGCGGCGAAAACTTCGACCGTGGCAGGGCTATTGGGATACATTATGAAAAGGGTCCGGAAGGCGGAATTGTGACATTCGACGATGCTACCATCCTGAACCTGGCAAAAAAGATTCTTAATGAGCACAAGTTGGAGTATTAATTGTAAAAACGGAAAAATGAACAATGTCTTTTGTGTATTTGTTCCAATTCCGTGATTAGAAACAAAAAGATTAAATGGCATTAGAAGTAAATAGAACTAATTATGAGGAGGTTATCAATTCTGATAAACTCGTAGTTCTTGATTTTTGGGCAACATGGTGCGGACCATGCAGGGCTATCGCTCCCTATATCGACGAAATTGCCGAAGAATACGAAGGCAAAGTCATTGTAGGCAAGGTCAATATAGACGACGACAACGACGAATTGGCAATCAAGTATGGAGTGAGAAATATCCCTGCCGTCTTGTATATAAAAAGTGGAAAAGTAGTCGATAAACAGGTAGGCGCAGCAGGCAAAGATGTCTTCGTTCAGAAGTTGAAGGCGATATTATAAGCCTGCAAATTATCGTTTAAAACAGGTAAGCGCCTGTTGTAAATAGTTTTACGTATGGATGATATCAAGATATTGACAGAACAGTTTATACGTTACATGCAGACGGAAAAAAGGTCGTCGGGACATACGTTGCGTGCATACGAAAATGACGTTTCCGATTTTTTCGTATGTGTTTTCGACAATAAGACTGTTATTGACATCTCCGAAGTAAATACGTTGATTGTCAGACGTTGGATTTCGGAAATGATGAAAAGCGGACTGACTCCGCGCACTGTAAACCGTAAAACGGCGGCGCTAAGTTCGTTCTTCAAGTATTTGATGCGGAAAAAGAAGGTCGCAAGCAATCCTGTCGTCGGAATTACAAAACCGAAAGTTTCGAAAAAACTTCCGGCGTTTATCTCCGAAGAAAAAATGGCTGATGTTCTAGAGTTTGCAGAACTCGATTCCGATGATTATCCGGCATATAGGGATTATGTAATTCTGGAAACGTTCTACGCTACGGGAATGAGAATCTCCGAATTGGCAAATCTGAAACATAACGACTTGGATTTCAGTCTGCAACAAATCAAAACTCTGGGTAAACGAAACAAGGAACGTATCATCCCCATGACGGATAATATCAGGCAAATACTGGAAGAATATGTTTTCAGAAAAAAGACGTTTTTCCCGAATCCGATAAGTAATTATCTCTTTTTTAACTCCAATGGCGATAAAATATCGGTGAAATCGGTATATCTGGGAGTGAAAAAACGGTTACAATTTGGAGGTGTGACGGGAAAGTCAAACCCTCATGTTCTAAGACACACGTTTGCAACGCATATCTTGAACAATGGAGCGGATTTGAACTCTGTTAAAGAGGTATTAGGACATGCAAGTCTGGCGGCAACGCAGATATATACGCATAATACTTTCGAAAAGTTAAAATTAATTCATAATAATGCGCATCCACGCGCTAAGGTTAAATAATTAAAAAATTGAAGCCATGAACTTAAATGTACAATCCATCAAATTTGATGCAGACAAAAAACTCATTGAGTTTATTGAAAAAAAGGTTTCGAAGTTAGAAAAATTCTTCGAAGGAATCGTCGGAGCCGATGTTTATCTCAGGTTGGACAGTCAACCTGTTGAAAACAAAAAAGTAGAAATCCGCCTCAAAATCCCCGGCTATGACATCTTCGCCGAACGGGAATCAAAAAGTTTTGAGGAATCTACAGACTTATGTATTGATGCGCTTAAAACGCAACTTACTAAGGCAAAAGAAAAAATGCGATCATAATTCAAAAAGTTTTTTATTTGGTTTAACGTGAAATCCTCCAAAGACAAAATTCTTCTGGGGGATTTTTTTTATGAGTGTTGCGTGAAATCTTAAAGTGTCGTCGCTGCGCGACTTTAATAAGGCGCTGTCAATAAATAAACTACTTAAATAATTTTGTAGATAGAATTGTTGAAAAAGCATTACCTTTGTCGCAATAAAACAATGGAAGAGCAAGAATCTATAAAAAAGCGTATTGAGATAAATATGCATCAGTTAACTGAAATACAGACAAGAATATACCTTGCATCTGAAGCAGTTAGTTATGGTTTGGGAGGGATTACGCTCATATCCACACTGTCAGGAGTTAGCCCCAAAACCATCCAATTTGGTATAAAAGAGTCAAATAAAGAGGTCGAAACGGCTTCGCCAGGTAAAATACGCCGGTCAGGAGCGGGCAGAAAAAAGGAAAAAGACAGGCAACCGGGTTTAGAAAAAGCGATCATGGATATTGTAGAGGCTCATACTGTTGGCGACCCAATGCGTGTAATAATATGGACAAGCAAAAGTTCAAGAAACATTCAAACAGAATTACAACATCGAGGATATAAAGCATCCCACGA
>JAITKY010000216.1 GCA_031278135.1 Prevotellaceae bacterium
CTGATAATGAATATTTATTCTAATTGACGCCATTAGAAAATTTGATTTGCAATATGCTAATAATCATAGAATTATAGCGCATTAATTCGATGAAAAACGGTAATTTTTGCATGAATTAATGCTAATGGACATTTTGGGATAAATTCTTCGCTGGTTTCCCTTACCTATTACGTATGGCGAATATATTCTTCTGTAGCCTGAGTTGCATTTATAGTCAATATTCGCTGGTTTTGTAGCGTGTATATGACAAAATTTCCTTTTTATGGAACAAAGTTGCATAAAGCGCACGAAGTTCTTTGTGTTACTTACACAACTTTGTGGTTAAAACTAATTTGCGATTTCAGAAAAATGCATTACTTTTACAAAAATTAGAAAAAAGTAAGTTTATTCTTTTATTATTGATTTTAAGTTTGTTAATAAATATTTATATGAAAAAGATACTGTTATATTTTATTGTTTCGGTGATTTTGATACCGCAAACCAGGGCAGATGAAGGGATGTGGCTATTGCCGCTTATCGAAAAATTAAATATCAAAGACATGAAAAAGGCGGGATTCAAACTGTCCGCCAAAGATATTTACAGCATCAACTCCTCGAGCATAAAGGATGCTGTTGTGATATTTGGTGGCGGCTGTACCGGTGAAATTATATCGGATCAGGGATTGCTGCTGACCAATCATCACTGCGGATATGGCGCTATCCAGCAACACAGTAGCGTTGAACACGATTATTTGAAAGACGGTTTCTGGGCAAAAAACAAATCCGAAGAAAAACCTACTCCCGGATTGTCAGTTCGATTTCTTGAACGTATCGAAGATGTGACGAATCAAATTGTTCCTGCGTTGAAAGATGTTTCTTCGGAAGAAAAACGTGCCGAAATTATCTCGAAACTGTCGGACAGTATTGCGAAAATCGCCAAAAATGATGAAAAATACATTAGCGTGTACGTATCGTCAATGTTCGGCGGTAATGATTTCTATCTTGTTGTTTATAAGATTTATCCGGATGTCCGGATGGTTGGAGCGCCTCCCTCGTCGATAGGCAAGTTCGGAGCAGATACCGATAATTGGATGTGGCCTCGTCACACCGGCGACTTTTCGATTTTCCGTGTGTACGCTGATGCAAACGGAAATCCGGCAGACTATTCCGAAAATAACGTGCCTCTGCGACCGAAACATCATTTGCCAATATCTTTGAAAGGCTTTAAAGAAGGTGATTTTGCGATGGTTATGGGATATCCCGGAAGTACGCAACGTTATATGACTTCGTGGGAAGTGGACGAAAGAATCTCGATATATAATGTCAATATGATAAAAATCAGAGGTATTCGTCAGGAATTGATGATGGAAGACATGCTCGCCGACCCAAAAGTGAAAATACAGTATGCAACAAAATACAGCAGTTCAAGTAATTATTGGAAAAATTCCATAGGAATGAACAAGGCGTTGAAAAAATTGAATGTCATCGACCAAAAGCGTGCACAGGAAACCCAGTTTACGAATTGGATAAACGCCGACCAACGTAGAAAAGAACTGTATGACAATGCTTTGTCGCTGATAGAATCGGCTGTAAAAGAACGTACAAAAAACCTGTACGCAAGACAGTATCTTTCGGAATCGGTTTTGCGCGGATGCGAAATAGTATCGTTTGCCAACAATTTCACCGATCTTTATAATACGTTGAAAAATCCTGAAAAACAAAATATTCAAGAGACGATTGCTTCTTATAAAAACAATGTTGAAAACTTTTTCAAAAACTATAATCAGCCGACAGACAAAAAAATATCGGCAGTGATGCTGAAACTGTACTACAATAATGTTCCGCAGGAAGACCGTCCAGCGATTTTCGATGAGATATATAATGAATATGCCGGCGATTTTGTAAAATATGTCGATGATCTGTTTTCCAAGACATTGTTGTTGGATAAGGAAAAATTTGAAGCGTTTTTGGACAATCCCACCGCCGACGCGCTTGAAAACGATATTGCAATTAAATTAGCCCGTTCGGTTTCGCAGAAAATGGGAGAATTTCAAATGAAAAACGAAAGTAATTCGTTAAAATACAGGGAAGGACATCGTAAATATGTAGCCGGATTACGTGAAATGTACGAAGGTGTACGTCCTGTGTATCCGGATGCAAATTTCACTATGCGACTGACTTACGGTAAAATATCGGGTTATGAGCCGCACGATGCAGGATATTTCGACTATGTAACTACTGCTAAAGGTATTTTGGAAAAGGAAGACCCTGATAATTGGGAATTTGTTGTGCCATCAAAACTCAAACAACTTATCGAAACAAAAAATTTCGGACCTTACGCAATGAAAGACGGGCGTTTGCCGGTTAATTTTATTTTCGGAGGCGACATCACAGGCGGAAATTCAGGAAGTCCGGTGTTGAACGCAAAAGGCGAACTGATTGGCACGGCTTTCGACGGAAACTGGGAAGCCATGAGCGGAGATATTGCATACGAAACAAACTTGCAACGGTGTATAAATCTTGACATAAGATACACTCTGTTTGTTATCGACAAATATGCCGACGCAAAATATCTAATCAACGAAATGACAATAGTTAAATAAAATAATCAGGCGATGAAATTTCTTCCATTATACGATTTACAGAAGGAAATCAACCGTTTATTTATTGCGGGCAGCAAGTTTGCAAAAAACGATCCGCGTTTACAGAAACAGGCGGTCGTTTTCGCTAAACTGGGTGAAAAATCGCCTGTATTCAAGAAAGTAGCCGAAGGAATCGAAAATCTTGTCAATGCTGAATCCATTTATTCTTCGACCAAACTGCTGGAAATAAGTACGCTATTGTACTCAATATTATATACACAGGGCGAAACCGTCGATACCGGACAGAAAGAAACGGAATTAGAGCCTGTCATGCCGTTAAAGGAGGCCTATACCAACAAATCATATCTGGCGCTCAAACCTTTAATCGAAATTTTGACTTCACAGAAGGCAGGACGTATGCGTGATATGGAAATGATTTTCGAGAACAGACAGTTCAACGATTTCAGGATTTATCATTTGTTTGACGCTGCTCTGGCTGATAATCATGCCGGATTTGCCGAGTATATCGAAACAACTGTTATTCCTGCAATTGGCAAACCGATGATTCCTTTTATAATAAATGGATTCAGCCTCGAAGGAAAACCGGACGATGTCCGCAGATTCCGGATATTGCACAAGTTGGGTTTTTACGGAATATTTGAGATGGCTGATAAGGTTTTGACCGGCGAATCGTCTGTCGCTTTGCAGGCTGAAGCGGTGAAAGCGTTGGGCGCAGAAGTGTCGATATCAGGCGGCAATTCGGGAAACGAAGAATTGTTAATCAAATTTACCGGCGACAAACTCAAAGCCATGAGATTAGCCGCTTACGAGGCTCTTGCAAACCTGAACACGGAAACGGCGCAACGTACTTTGGTGGAGTTATTTATTTCGGGCAAGAAAAAACAGGATATTCCGGAACTTAGCAAAGTTTTGAAAATAAATCTGTTAGATAAATTTATTCCCGCATTGCTGGAAAAAGCAAAAGCCGATTACAGAAAATGTATCGAGTTTAATAAGTCTTCGGATTGGAAAACCATAATTGACGCTTTCGAAGATTTGAAAACAAGCATAATACCGTTGTTAAGCAATGTAAATGAAGATATTATAGCATTTTTCAAAGATATGTTTACCGATAAAAAATACATAATGCTGACACAGGTAGCCGAGTCAAGAGCAAGTAACTCCTATCCGCATAAACAGATTAAAGAATATGTAGCCACAAGTCTGGAAAACACGAAAGAAGGGTTCGAATGTCTGGTATTTCTGATGGAAAATGTTTACTGCGACGAGTTTTTGTATTCCGGTTTCAGAGCGTCTGTAAAAAATAAAACGGATAAGAAAACGATATACGAATATTTTGCAAAACATTTTTCTAAACTGCTTGATTATTACCAAGTTTCACTCGGCGGCGATATTGTAGCAGAAGTATTTCTTGACGAAAACGGGAATCCCAATACAGATTATATCGACGACCGGTGGAAAAAACTTTTTGCTGGCAAATTTTCGAAACAGAAAAATATTCCGTTCAAACTCGCCAAAGTGTATATCGGTTTGCTTGATGAAAAAAGTAAAGAATTGCAGTCGTTTTTATCTACCGCAGTAAATTCATATACAGTAATAAACGATTCTTTCGACAGTTTAGCCGGACTTTTAATCGATTCCGGACATCCCGAAGCGTTCGAGATAATATTTAAAGCCATAAGTGCCATGATCACAAAAAGACAATATATTCCCTGTGATGAACTTTTGACCAAATTCCCGAAAGAATACGCTGCAAAATTCCGGAAAATCGGCGACAAACTCAAAACAAACAATCAGTATGGCGCAAACCGACACGAGTATATTGCAAACATTATCGACAGGTGATGTCGCCCCACAAAGGCACAACACAAACAAAGGTTGTGAATTGGACAAGTTTTTATCCAGTAGAACGGAAAGGCTTCAAGAAAAGTCTCTCCTTCTCTCTCATCAAACCGTACGTGCAGTTTTCCCGCATACGGTTTTCGTGTAATTTTTATCGGGTGCATTCTCTCCAATAGAACTTAATAAGGTGTGATCCTCAAAACGAAATGTACGTTTAAAAAAAACGGTTGCAAATCTCTTTGCAACCATTTGATAATCTTGTGGGCCCAATAGGATTCGAACCTATGACCCTCTGCTTGTAAGGCAGATGCTCTGAACCAGCTGAGCTATAGGCCCCTATTTTTACTTACTAAAGCGGTGCAAAGGTAAATAGTTTTTTTGAATTGACAAATTTTTTTTTGAAAAACGTGCAATTTTTTTTTGAAAAAACGTGTAATGCCTGATTATGAGCAATTAAGAATTTACATTTTATGGCGGTTTTTTAATGAAATTTTCACTTTACACATTCCAGCGACCGATAAATTTGTGATTATTGCCGAAAAATGGAGGTATATTAAAACACATTGCCGTCAAGAGTGCTTGTCAAATTCCGAAATTACCCTTTATACTGTTATATCTTTTTTATTTTGCTACGCCGATTTAAAAATTGGTAGTGTATAGTTTTAGTTGATATGTTTTTTATAGAGTAATATGAAGCAAGTGAACTATATAGCGCCGTGTGATTATTTTTTATAAGATATAAATTGCAATTATTTTGTCAAT
>JAITKY010000221.1 GCA_031278135.1 Prevotellaceae bacterium
ATTCAAATGCTGCATACGAATATATAGGCCCACAGTATATGCCTTTTTTTGTAGCAGCTATTAAAAAGGACGGAGAGGATAAATTGCCACTAGATCTGGACAAAAGAGACGAATTGTTACAATTGAATGAAGAAAGTACGGTCATTTTTGAATATGAATTTAAATAGATTGTTTTTGGTATTAGTATTTATCACGTTTTCAATATATTGCAAACAAGGATTATGTCAACAGGAATTAAGAGTTGTTTTTCATGATGATACGATAGTAAATTGTATTAAATCTTATGAATACACAGTGATTATAATATGTTAAACCTGAAGGATGTACTTCGTGTGCTATCAGCAATTTGATAAGTCCATGGGAAATATACAAAAAAAGATTAGCCAAATATAATATGGGTATTTTATTAGTAATTAGTAATAAACAGTACATTAAAACAATATTTTGATAATTAAAATTTAGCACTATACAGGACATTAAAAAATTTAACGCTGCCACTTATCTTGTATAATCCTTAATCACAAGCAATTAGCGATTCTGCGTTTTTGCATTTTTTTGCGGTTAGTCATAAAAACGACGACTGTCTTCGGCTCACAACAAAATCTTTCAGATAGAATGGTTCGAAGTATGCGGTATCTTCGAACTGTTTGTTATTGAACGCTTCGATGGCAGGATATACAAGTCCCGACGCTGAATTGTCGATTTCGACAAATACGGCGTTGGGACTTGTAATGATTTCCTTGCATTTGTTTGCTCCGCTACCGAAGAAACAGACTTTCTGTTCGGACAATATTTCGGCAAAACTGTTCTCGTTGATTATCATAGCTTCCGTATCGGACAGTTGGCACAACGACATATCGAACAGAGCGGTGTAAACTTCCAGCCGGCGTGCGTCGATCAACGGACAATACAAGAGTTGTGACGAAACGGGCGTAAAAGTATTACGGCACATTGATGTCAACGACAGCAAACTGTTTATCGCAATCAGAGGTTTGCCTGTGCCGTAACATATTCCTTTGGCTGTGGCTATTCCGATTCTCAAACCGGTGTACGAGCCGGGACCCTTGCTCACGGCGACAGCGTCGATATCTCTGTACGAAAGCCCTGAATCGTTGATAATATCGTCGATGAAAACGGACAGATATTTCGAATGTTCTCTTCCGCCGTCTTCTTTGAGTGCAATGATTTCGTTGCCTTTCGCTAGGACGACTGAACAGTTGTCGCCGCCGGTTTCGATACCAAGAATTATGCTGTCCAATTAACCTGATTTTAATTATATAACAGATTGAAACTGTTCGAGAAAACGTACGTCGTTTTCGAAATACAATCTCAAATCTTTCACTTGCCATTTGAGCATCGCCAAACGTTCGACACCCATTCCGAAAGCAAATCCGGTGTATTCTTTACTGTCGATACCGCAGGCTTCCAACACGTTGGGATCGACAATGCCGCAACCGAGAACTTCGAGCCAGCCCGTATATTTGCAGATATTGCAGCCTTTGCCACCGCAGATTTTGCACGACACATCCATTTCGGCAGATGGTTCGGTGAATGGAAAAAACGAGGGTCGAAGTCTTATTTCCGTATTTTCGCCGAACATTTCGCGGGCAAAATACAGCAATGTTTGTTTCATGTCGGCAAACGAAACATTTTTATCTATATACAATCCTTCGATCTGATGAAAAATGCAGTGAGCCCTTGCCGAAATTGCTTCGTTACGGAACACCCTGCCCGGACAAACAACGCGTATTGGCGGTTTTTGCTTTTCCATCGTCCTGACCTGTATCGAACTTGTATGTGTCCGTAGCAGTATGTCGGGATTTTGTTCTATGAAAAACGTATCCTGCATGTCGCGTGCAGGATGATCCGGTGGAAAGTTCAGCGCCGAAAACACATGCCAGTCGTCTTCGATTTCGGGACCGTCGGCAATGGTGAAACCCAACCGGGTGAATATTTCCAGAATTTCGTTCCTTGCTAAAGAAACAGGATGCCGCGAACCCAAACTGTCGACATTGGCGGGCAATGTTTTGTCGGGTATATTTTTGCCTGTTTCAACATTGTCGAAAAGTTCTTTTTGCGATTTCAGTTTATCCTGCACCAGGATTTTCACTTCGTTGAGGAGTTTTCCGATTTCTTTTTTCCGGTCGAGGGCAACGTTTTTAAATTCGTCGAACATTTCGGTGAGTTCGCCCTTTTTTCCCAAAATACGTATACGAAATTCTTCCAACTGTTGAGAAGTTTCTGGTACAAACTCTTCTACGTTTTTCTTTAACTGCTCTATCTTTTCTTTCATCTGCAAAGGATTATTTTTTCTTGACAACAGTGGCTTTTTTGATGAAAATATCTTTAACGGGTCTGTCGCCAGGACGGGTTTGGGTAACAGCGATTTTGTCCACAACATCCAATCCTTCGACGACTTCTCCAAAAACAGTATATTCTCCGTCCAAATGAGGAGTTCCGCCAATTGTGGTATAATTTTTCACTGCTTCGTCGCTAAATTTAAAGGCTGGATTGATAGATTTTTTGTTCTCTTCCATTTCGTTTAAATCTTCGGCATCGAAAACTTTACCCTGCACGATATAGAACTGTGAACCCGACGATTCCTTTTTAGGATTATTTGTACGTGCCGCTGCCAGAACGCCTTTTTTGTGGTGATGATTGGGCAAAATTTCCGCAGGAATTTTATAGTCGGGACCACCGCTGCCATAATTTCCGTCGGGAGTTGGATTCTTCGAATTGGGGTCGCCTGCCTGAATCATGAAATTCGCTATAACCCTGTGGAAAATAATACCATCATAATAACCTTTCTTAACTAATTTAAGAAAATTTTTGCTGTGTTGCGGTGTGTCGTCATACAATTGCAACACAATGTTTCCCTCGCTTGTTTCGAGTAATACTTTCATACTTTTTTCTTCTTCCTTACATGATGCCAATAATCCTAATATCAGCAATAATACAATACTTTTATTCATTGTTTCCTGTTATTAATTGTTTTATTATATTTCTGTCTTTTACATAAACCTGACGTTCGAACGCCCTGTCGAGCGACAAGAACGTGTGAGTTCGTTCTATTCCCGTTATCGTATGGATTTTGTCGGCGAGCGTGGTCAACAGATGATTGTTGTCACGGCAAAATATCTTTATCAGTACGGCATACTCGCCTGTGACATAATGACATTCAACAACTTCGGGGACATGCATCAGTTTTATTGCCACTTCGTTATATTTGCTCGGCTCGGTCAACTGGATTCCGATAAATGCGCAGATGTTATATCCTAACGCATCGGGCTTGATGATAAATTGTGAACCGACGATTATGCAGGCATCTTCCATCTTCTTGACTCTCTGATGTACTACCGCTCCCGATACTCCACACTCCCGTGCAATCTCCAAAAAAGGCATTCGGGCATTGCTCACCAAGTGAAAAAGTATTTTCTGGTCCATTTCGTCTAACAAAAAATTTGACATAAAAACATTATAGTTCTATATTTTGACGCGCAAATGTATGAAAAAAATATTTAATGTTCATAATCTTCTTCCATTTGCCTGAATAACAGTTTTTAATTTTCATTCCGATTTGATTACTTCCACCGGATTTTCGTTGCCTGCCTTATATGTCCGAAATGGTCCTTTTGCTTACAATGACGCTTTTCGTAAACAAACAATATATTATTTATACATTCATTCATTGCTCTAAAATTGTGAGAAGCAAAAAAAGACTGAAAGTCCGAAATATACTAGTGCAGGACAACACCCGTCGACAAGCCCTGTTAGGGCGTAATCTGCA
>JAITKY010000234.1 GCA_031278135.1 Prevotellaceae bacterium
TTATGTTTTACAAAAATTGAGATGAAAATAAGATTTTTTTTTGCTTTTTGTGTGGAATATTTTTGTTGCATGTCGTGTAATGACACAAAAAATTCCGGTAAATGTTTTTACTGTTTGAATTGTTTCAAAGGACCAAACTCCGGCAATCCGGAATATAACAGATTGAAGATCGTGAGATGAATTTAATTAAACATAAAACATATTTGCATAATTGTTTTTCTACTGCGTTATAGAGTTACTTTCGTTGTTCTGCAATCTATTTCCGTTGTTCTGCAATCTACTTTCATTGTTCTGCAATCTACTTTCGTTGTTCTGCAATCTACTTTCGTTGTTCTGCAATCTACTTTCGTTGTTCTGCAATCTACTTTCATTGTTCTGCAATCTACTTTCATTGTCCTGCAATCTATTTTCGCATCAACCAAATATTGCCGCATTTCGTCATTGTAAACTGCGAGGAACAAAACAGGAAACAATCCAAATAACTGAGATTGTGGCACAAACATTTAGTACGCATGAACACAATTTTTTGTCCGAAGTTTCTATTTTACAAACAATACAAAATCAATGTCTTTATATGCAACTCATTGTATAAAATAAAATATGTTGTTTATTTTTTCGCAACCCATCCGAAATCTACATATTCCCAAGTAAAATCACCGGAACTGTCGACTTCGACAATCAGGAAACCCGGCTCGGTGCCGTGAAATGGACCTTCCCACCATGCTGCTGAAACCGCTCCGGCAGTGATATAGCGCACATTTTGCGAAAATATTTCTTCATACAGATGCTGATGTCCCTGTAACACAAGTTTCAGATTGTGTTTTTCGAATGTTTTGAGCAATTCCTTATAGTTCATAATCACATCGACAAACACATATTTGCCATCGACAACGGGATAATATATCGAATACACAGGAACATGAGTCGAAACCACAATGGGCGTGGAAGCAGAAATGCTCGACAATTCCTTTTTCAGCCATTCCAACTGTTTTTCAGCCACATAGAAACCGTTTTTGCCTTCAACATCCTGAACGGAATTGAGAACAAAAAACCGCACTCCTTTTTCTTCAAAAGTATAGTACGATTCTTTAAAATACTGTTTAAACATCTCATCACCTTCGATATAGCCATTATCTTTGTCATAATATCGGTCGTGATTGCCGATTGTCAGATAATATCTCATTTTTGTGTCATCGACAGTCTGTTTGAAGGCGCGGTGCATACTGTCAGCCTGATATTTAGTCACTTTGTACGATATTCCGCTGATGTCAAAAAGGTCGCCGCCGAAGATGACAAAATCGGCTTTCGATTCTTTCATTTTATTCAACGACTGTTTGAAACCATTAAGCCGGTCTCTGCTGTTTTGGATGTTCAGATGTACGTCGGTTCCAAAAATAAACCGCACTTTTTCCTGTTTTTGCTGTGCAAACGCAGAAAAAGAAAAAACCGCAAAAAATAACCATAAAAAATACCTCTTATTCATATACATATACTTAATTAATTGTTTATTATAACATTCAATTTCACTTTTTGTTTTCTTATTTTCAACTTGTCGAGCGCCATTTTGCTTTCGTTTCCGGTGAGAATAAATATCAGCGGGCGTTCTTTGATAAAATCTTCATGAAACTTGCCGATTGCTTCCATATTGAACAGATTGATATTGTCGTACCGGATTTTACGCAAGTCTTCGTTGTAGCCCTGTTCGACTAAAGAATATCCATACGCAGGAATCTCTCTAAATGCAGGTCGTGAGGCATTTATCGATTCTTTGAAAGATTTTTTCAATACTTCGGTCAGTTCCGGTTTTCGAGGAAAATGTTTCACTAAACTGTCTGTAAGTTCTACTGCTTCAATGGTTTTATCCGCTTGTGTCGCCAATATGCCGAACAGAAATCCTTTAAATCCCAAATGTATCCTGTTTGGAAACGAATACCGTGCTGAAGCAGAATACGACAATGAACGTAACTCCCTTATTTCGTGAAACATTATCGACGACATGCCTTCACCAAAATATTGATTGAAAAATGCAGTCATCAGAATATCGTTTTCGTTTCCCGCCTTACCCGGAACGTAAAACAATGTATGTGTCTGATTTGCTTTTTTATAATCGTACAAAGAAATCATATCGGAGTCATAGTCTTTAATCTCAAAAAACGACTTGTCAGCCGGTTGCACGTTCTCCGGAAACTTAATCCGGCGTTTGAGAATTTCTTTTACCTCGCCGAAAGGAATTTTACCTACGTAAGTAATTGTAGTTTCATGGTTTTGCGCTTTCCGGAAAGAGTTGACAATATCGTCCGATTTCAGTTTTTTCACTTCTTTCAGCGACACACGGTTGATATATGGAGAATGTTCGCCCATAATCACGTAATTCATATGCGCTTCCGCCAAAATGCTGTGATCTTTCCGCTCTATTTTGTTGCGTTCCTTTATGCTTTGGAACATTTTTGTCATTTGCTTATCGTCGGACTTGATATTCAGCAGATAATCGTTTATCAGCGACATGGTTTCGTCGAAATTGCTGTCGAAGCCATCGACGTGCAAAATCACTGACGTTCTGCCCGAAGTGAGATAATACGACGCTCCGAGTTTCTGCATTGCCGCACGAAATTCGCCGACTGTTTTTGATTCTGTTCCGAGTTCATTGAAATGTTCTGGAATCAGTTCGACAAGTTTATCTTTGTTTTTTCCGTAACCGAACTTGATTTTAAGCGTAAATATGTCGTTTACAGGATTGTTGCCCGTCACTGCATGTACATTGTCCTGCAAATCGCCGTAATGAAAATCCCTGTCGAAATCGACAAATGAGGGCATTTGAGGTTTGGTTTCGAGTTTATCCAATTCGCCGGCAAAGACGGATTGTTTGTCGATATTTTTGGAAGTCAAAGCCTTGTATGGCGGTTTCTTAATCTTTTCCGCTTTTCCCGAAAATCCGGTTTTGTTGTAGAACACAAGCCTGTTATCGATGAAATATCTGTTTGCTGCATCTATAATGTCCTGTTTTGTAATTGTCTGATACTTGTCTGTTTCGGCGACATAATCGTCCCACGACTTCCCGCACGAAAACAGCGATACTAACAGGTTGCCGAAATCTTCCTTATTTTCCATAATCCTCGCCTTGTCCTTAACAAAGGAAATCCGTAACGCTTCGACAAGTTCATCGCCAAAATTCCCTGATTTCAACTGCGATATGACGTTCATGGTTTCGGCTTCGGCTTTTTTCAACGACCTCATCAATTTGGGAACAAAAACAACCACAATAGCGCCCATATCATTGAGCGACAACTGTTGTGCTATAGAAAGCATCAGTTTGTTGTCTATCCTCAAACGGTCGAGCAATCCTGTCTGCGATTCGTTCGACAAAATACTCAAGCAATAATTTAACGCAATTTCGTCGGGATGTCCTGCCGGAATACTTCTGTAACAGATAATTCCGGCTTTAAGCGGAATGTATCTGCCCGAATAAAATTCTCTGACTTTGAAAGGATCTTCCTGATATTTATCTATCGGGAACTCAGGGGCTTTGCCGGCGGGTAAAATTCCGAACGTTTCCTTTATATAAGGTATAACTTCGTCGGCGACAAAATCCCCAACAAGGATAAGTCCCATATTTCCTGCGACATAATATTCTTTATAGAACTTTGTCATTTTGTTTATCGATGGAGTTTTCAGGTCTTTGACATTGCCGATTATCGGGTTTCGGTATGGATGTTTTTTCACGATGCTCTTAAACAGGTCTTCGATGGCTTTCGATCCCATCCTGTCGGCGTACATATTTCGTTCTTCGTAAACTGTCTCTAATTCAGCCTGAAACATCCTGAACACAGGATTGCGAAACCGCTCGGCATAGATTTTCAACCATTTCTCCAATTGATTGGGTGGAAAAGAATTGTGATACACGGTGTAGTCATACGAAGTATAAGCGTTGATTTTTGTTCCTCCGTGTTTTTTCAACAATTTGTCTACTTCACCCGGTATTGCGTATTCGTTTGCAGCGATAGATAATTCGTTGATTTTCTTTAATATTTCATTTCGTTTGGGTTCGTCGTCGTTTGGGATGGTCGCCAATTCGTCGTACAGTGTTGCGATTTGGTCTAAAAATGGTTTTTCTTTTTCGTAATCGACAGTTCCGATTTTGTCTGTGCCTTTGAACATTATATGCTCAAAATAATGCGCTATTCCTGTTGCGCCTTCGGGGTCGTTTTTTGAGCCTGCTTTTGTAACAACGGCTCCATGTATTTTGGGTTCGGAATGGTCTTCGGCAAGAATAACTGTAAAACCATTATCTAATTTTATTGTCTTAACTGTTTGTGAAATTGTTTGTTGTGTGAATGTCATACAAAATATACAAAATAAAAACTCTTTCATATTTCAAATTGTCGTTTTCTTAAACGCAAAAGACACAAAAATAAATACAAAGGACGCAAAACGCTTTACATCTTTGCATTTAAATTTTCTGTCATATTAAAATTTAAAAAAGATTATCAGCCGCAGACTACTCTTTCCGCCGTTTCGCCTGCGACCGATAAATCTTCATTATAAAAAATGGAAAACAAACATCGCAATTCCAAGCGAATTTTAATTTTCAATTATCAATTACACTCTATTAGCGCTTCCAAGTACATTGACTGTCTTGTGTTTATACAAGGCTTTCAATTCTTCCCGTGCTGGTCCTAAATATTTGCGTGGGTCAAATTCCGCCGGATTTTTGGCAAACACTTCTCGCACTTTCGCCGTCATAGCCAAACGTCCGTCGCTGTCGATGTTGATCTTGCACACGGCTGATGTCGCCGCATGACGCAATTCAGTTTCGGGGATACCGATAGCGTCTTTCAACGCTCCGCCATTGCTGTTTATAATCTCGACATACTGTTGCGGAACAGATGACGCTCCATGCAATACGATCGGAAATCCGGGGATTTTCTTCATTATTTCGTCAAGAATATCAAAGCGTAACGATGGCGGAACCAACACTCCCTGTGCATTGCGTGTACATTGTTCCGGCTTAAATTTGTTTGCGCCATGAGATGTGCCGATAGATATCGCCAAAGAATCAACTCCGGTTTTACCAACGAAATCTTCGACTTCTTCGGGACGTGTGTATGTGTGGTGTTCCGCCGAAACTTCGTCTTCGACTCCCGCCAAAACACCTAACTCGCCTTCAACCGTAACGTCATACTGATGAGCGTATTCGACAACCCGCTTTGTCAGTGCCACATTCTCGTCATACGAAAGGTGAGACCCGTCAATCATTACCGACGAAAATCCCATCTCTATACACGATTTACACAATTCGAACGAATCGCCATGGTCGAGATGCAGGGTGATGGGAATGTTCAAACCCAATTCTTTAGCGTACTCAACCGCTCCTTGAGCCATGTAACGCAACAATGTCTGATTTGCATATTTGCGCGCTCCGCTCGAAACTTGAAGAATAACAGGAGAACGGGTTTCTACACATGCGGCAATAATCGCCTGCAATTGCTCCATATTATTGAAGTTAAAAGCAGGAATTGCATAGCCTCCTTCCATCGCTTTCTTAAATCCTTCACGGGTATTTACTAACCCCAATTCTTTATAACTAACCATATTTCAATACTTTTGTAGTTTATATTATACTAAAATCATTTTAATGTCAGAGCGCAAAATTATAAATTATATTCGAATGACGAAAAAAAAAGTTATCGGCTATTTTTTAATACGCTGTCAAAGTCTCGTCGGAAGAGAGTTATTTCCTGCCGTTAGACGCCGACCTCGGAAACGACCGTTTACGACTGAAATAAATGGGATCAGAATCAAAAAATGAAAAATGAACAGAATTATCGGCAAAGTCAATAATTAATCAATCACACGCCGACAATTCTGTTCATTCTATAATTCTGAAAACTCTGGTTTCACAGCTACTTACAATAAAATTTCATCTGATTAAAAAAAAAGTCGTACTTTTGTTCGCAAAAAATTAAGACTAATGTTTGACATATTATACCATAGCGATTTAAATGTTCAATCTGTTGAAAAGACTTTTTCGAAGACATTGAAACAATTACAGTCTGGTGATTTTAAGAGCGCTGATGTTCGCAAGATGCAGGGTACGGGATACTATCGTGCGAGGTTGGATATTCGTGACCGTTTGCTGTTCAATTTTGTAAAATACGAAGACAGGAAATATCTCTTGTTGTTGGAAATTATTAAGGACCATAACTATGCGCACAGTCGTTTTTTGCGTGGAGCGACTATCGACGAAAGTCGGTTTGTTCCGGTTGATTCTCCCGAAAAGGAAGACACGACGATAAACCTGTCGTATCTGAACAAAAAAAGCAAAGTCATTCACACTCTCAACAAGTTCATTTCATTCGACGATTTTCAGAAAGGCATCTATTCGCTTCAGCCGCCGTTGATTATCGTCGGATCGGCGGGTAGCGGCAAGACAGCCCTTGTGTTGGAAAAACTCAAAAGCCTGCACGGAAACGTGGCATACGTTTCACTGTCGAAACATCTGGTCGATAATGCTTCAAGCATCTATTATTCTTCTGGTTACGACAACGAACGTCAAGAGACCGATTTCCTTTCGCTGAAAGACTATCTTTCGCTGTGGCAAATACCCGAAGGACGAGAAGTGGAGTTCAAACACTTCGATCGGTGGTTCAGTCGTTATGCACAGTCGGTGAAAATCAACGAATCGTACCGTGTGTTTGAAGAATTTAAGGGCGTGATTACCGGATCACCTGTACATGCGGCATGGCTGTCGCAAAAGGAATATATGGAATTGGGCGTCAAGCAGTCGATTTTCTCCACACAGGAAAGAGAACGGCTTTATCCGCTGTTTCGCAAATATATGGAATGGTTGAAAGAAGAAAACATGTACGACAGCAATATCCTTTGCCACGAATATCTCGAAAAGGTACAGCCCTGCTACGATTATGTCATGGTCGATGAAGTACAGGACATTACGAATATTCAACTGAAATGTATTCTTGCATCTTTGAAACATAAACAGCATTTTGTTCTCACGGGCGACAGCAATCAGATTGTCCATCCCAATTTCTTTTCGTGGAGCAAAATCAAAACCTATTTCTACGAAGCAGGCGACAGCAAAGACAATCAGATTAAAATTCTGCAAACCAACTATCGAAACAGTCTTAGCGTAGTGGAGCTCAGCAACAACCTGTTGAAAATCAAAAACAGTCGTTTTGGTTCCATCGATCGCGAAAGCAATTATCTGGTAAACACCGTCAGCAAGGAAAATGGCGAAGTGTTGCTGTATCTTAATGACGAAAAAAAGAAAAAAGAATTGAACCGTCGCACGCAGGACAGCGCCAAATACGCCGTCATTGTGCCGGGACACGCTCAAAAAGCCGAAGCCGCCCGGTTTTTCAAAACACCGTTGATATTCAGCGTTCAGGAAGCAAAAGGGCTGGAATACGAAAACGTCATTTTGGTGGATTTCGTTTCCGGTCACGAAGCCGAATTTCGCGAAATCATTGCCGGAGTAACTGTCGAAGACCTTCAGCAAGAAGCGCTTCGCTATAACCGTGCAGGCGATAAAAGCGACAAAGATGCCGAAATCTACAAATTCTACATCAATTCGTTTTATGTCGCTGTGACTCGCGCAATTAAAAACATATACATCTTTGAACGGCTTTCCGTACATCCGGCGTTGAAACTTCTTCAAATGCAGGAAACAAAAGCCGAAATCAGCGTTAAGGAAACCAAATCGACACGTGAAGAGTGGCTCAACGAAGCCCGTCGTCTCGAAGAACAGGGCAAATATGAACAGGCAGAACAAATACGCGCCAAATATCTTGGATACGAATATCTTTCGCCCGAACAATTGGAAATCGTCAAAACGCTGGCGCTCGACCCCGCCAAAAAAGAAGCGGAAGTAAAAAAAGAACGCAAACAATTGTTTCAATACGCTATTCACCACCGTCAATACGATTGGGTGGACGTTTTGGCTAAATTACAGTTTCAACGTGCCATCCTGTTTATGAAGGAGATACGTGCCGACCGTCGTGAATACGAAAAACATCTGCGATTGGGCGACAAGTTCAAAGTAGAATCTGTTGTTCAGAAATATGGCGTTGATTTCACTTGCAACGGAGGCGTCTCGGGACTGATGATGGCGTTGCAATATGGACAAACAGAACTCGCTCTTGATTTGATCAACAAAGGCGCTTCGCTCATCCTCGCCGACAATTCGTCACGACAGGCAATGGACTGGTTGCTTGCGTCGTACATCAAAAATAAACGATCGAATCAAAAACAGATACAATCGGCAAACGAACAGACGCTGATACGCTGCTGGCATCAAGTATGTCCGCCGGCAATCGAATACGAATATGACAAACGTCGTTTCCGTATTGGTTCGCACAGTATGCTGTTTTTCCTTATTGCCCTGATACGCAATGCTGCCGACAGTCAGCCGACAAAAGCGAAAGTTATGTATGACCCCGATCTGGAAAAAGTCACTTTCGGAGCATTCAACATGACCGAACTTGAACAGTTTGCAGCCATGATGCCCGACGAAATCCTGCCCCCATATCGCAAAAGACGGGCATATATCAACAGTATCATGGCATTACACGAAAAAGACAAACCCTCGTCCTACTGCAAAGCGGCTTTTCTTCGCGTCGAACGTGGATGGTATATCCTGAATCCGCACATCAAAATAGAACGATTATAATATGCGTACGTCTTTAAAATCAGCGTTATATGAATGTTAAATTTGCATTTCTTGAATTGTTTATACCTTTGATGCGAATTTTAGATTAGATAATGCAAGGGAATAAAACAAAATGTGTAGAACGACAGGTTAAACCGGAGAAAAAAAAATGGAAGCGCGTTATTTCGCGGATTCTTATTATACTGTTGATTGTATTGCTTTTACCGCCGATAATTATCAGTATTCCATTTGTTCAGACTGCCATTGTCGGACACATATCCAAAAAAATTTCGGAGCGGTTGCAAATGACCATACAGGTTGAATCTGTCAATGTTTCGTTTTTCAACCGGATACGTCTCAACAGGATATACGTCGAAGATCTTGATAGAGACACGTTAATGTACATTTCGCGATTGGATGCCGCAATAGGAAATTTGCCGCTGGGCGGACGACCCCTAACGCTGAACAAACTCAGGCTTACCGACGGAATCTTTTGTCTTAGAAGTGATTCCACAGGTACGAATATCACCAAAATCATCAAAAAACTGACAAACCAGAACGAAATCGAAGAAGAAGAAGAAGAGAAAGAAGAAATCGACGACGAAAGTCTGGAAGACATAATCGTAAACACCTTTCGGTTCAGGACCAAGTCGCTGGAGTTAAAGAATTTCAGATACATAATGCAGTTATACGAAGCGCCGACAGAAGCCGAACAGCCGGAGGGCATTATTTACAAAAACATGTCGGTTTCGAACGTCAACCTCGACGCCGACAGGATAATCATTAAGAACGACAGCCTGACATTCAGAGTCAATGATTTTTCGTTTCAAGAGCGTTCGGGGCTTAACATACGGCAAATTACGGCGGATACAGGTATTATCTGTTTCGGAAAGGAAGTGACACTAAAGGAGTTTCGGATTGTAGATGATCTTTCGAATATCAGGATGCGAAATTTGAGTTTGCTGTACAACAATGGCAAAGATTTCAGCGATTTCATTAATAAAGTGAACTTTGTCGTTGACATTTACAACTCGTATATCGATTTCGCTACATTGGGGTATTTTGCTCCGGCGCTTAACCAAATACCTGCAACAGCGAACTTTGACGGACAAATAACAGGACATGTCGCCGATTTGCGTAGCGACAACTTCAAACTCGAAACCCTTAACAAAACGTATATTGACGGGCGTTTCAGCATATTCGGGCTGCCAGACATCGAAAGCACAATCATTTTCGTCGATTTGAAACACCTCGACACTCACCCCAACGATATTGCAACATTCGTCGAAGGAATTACTGATAAGGAATTTACACCCAAAACAACCTTAAACGAACTGGGAAACATACACTTCAACGGAACTTACACGGGACTTATCAACGATTTTGTTTCGTATGGATATCTGAAAAGCGATTTGGGAGTTCTTGAGATGGATATTTTGTTTAAAAACGAGAAAAATTCCACAAAATTCACCGGCGAACTTGCGACAGATGATTTTAATATCGGTCAATTGACTCATTCTTCGTTGATTGGTCAAGCCGGATTTGACGTCATGGTAAACGGAACGATAGAGAGTGGTAAAAACGACATTTTCGGTAAGGGAAACATCTCATTATTAGAGTTTAACAATTACAAATATCATGATATTAAACTTGAAGGACGTCTTGTGAACCAGTCTTTTGACGGAGAAGTGAAAATTTCGGAACCCAATCTTGACCTCGATTTTAACGGAAACATCGACTTGGAAGGCGAAGACGGTATTCCGATTTTCGAGTTCGACGCTAATTTGAAACATGCTGATTTAGTGAAATTAAACTTCAACAAGCGAGATTCTGTTTCCATTGTCAATGCAAATATTAAAGCAAACTTTAAGGCATCAAATATTTTGGACTATGTCGGCGACCTGACCATCGACAGTTTGTTTTACACTGATACTCATGGCAATGTCGAGTTGGGGAAAGTCGAATTGAGTTCATACAACAGCGAAAACAAAAATTATATTGAGTTAAAATCCGGTTTTATGGACGCCAAATATTTAGGACAGAACGATTTGAAAAGTTTTGTCGAATATTTGCAATACATCACTCAATCGCATGTTCCGGAGTTGTTTCCTCCGAAAACAAAACTGAATCCAGACAAACCCGAAGTCGAATACAAGTTTGATGCGCATTTCAAAAGCGCAAAAGAGATTGCGAGAATCATCGTTCCGGGGCTGTATGTCGAAAACGGTTCTACTTTGAACGTAAAAATCGACACGAGTTCCAAAATCAATATCAAATTGACTTCCGACAAAATATCTTACAAAAACAATCGGATTTCGGACTTGAAACTGTTCTGTAACAACGATTTCGATTCGCTGGCGATCAATTTGTCCGGCAATTTGGAGACGCCGATGATTGCAATTAACAATTTTAGTCTCAGCAACTCTGTCATTAACGATAAAATATTGACGCACTTTTTGTTTGCCGACAGCATAAATGAATCGGACACAGATATTTCCTTTGCCGTACAGTTTTTGAATAATCCCGAATCGAAAGGCAAACTGCTGACTAACATCAACATCGAAAACTCGAGCATAACGCTTTTCGGACAAAAGTGGAGTTTAACCCCGACATCCATAAAACTTGCCGACAATAAGTTTAGTATTGAGGGATTTAGCATCAACCGGAGAGGTCAGGAAATCAAAATTTCGGGAACAGTTTCGCAAAATCCGAACGATTCGTTGAAAATATCCCTGACAAATTACAGACTTCGAGGGTTTAATCACTATCTGTCATCGCTTGGATATCAGTTTGGAGGCGAAGTTTCGGGCGAAATCGACTTGTACGGATTATATGGAAATCCGTACATCATTTCAAGCATACTCGTTGATACTCTGGTTATTAATAACGACACTATCGGCAATGTATCTTTGGGCAGCATGTGGAACAACGACAAGGAATGTATCGACATCACAAGCCGTATATCGTATAATAATGAACTGTATACGTCGATATACGGATATATTTTCCCGGATTCGGGGGAAATAGATGCGGACATTACCATTAAAAGTTTCAAAACCAAAATTATCGAACCGCTTTTGAACGAAGTTGTGTCCAACATAAGCGGAATGTTGAACGGCAATGTGAAAATAAAGGGAACTTTTGCGAATCCGGACATATCGGGTAATTTGAGTTTGGACAACGTGGGTTTGACCGTAGATTATCTTCAAACTCATTATGTTGTAAACTCAAGTGTTGACATAACAGACTCGAAAATCAGCATACAGGACGGGCAAATCAAAGATGTTAATGGCAATATCGGAAAACTGAACATGAATCTGACACACAACTATTTCAGGAACATCAAGTTTGATGCAAGCACCAGTGTCAACAACTTTCTGAGTCTGAACACAAAAAGCAAGGATAATCCATTATTTTACGGAACGGCTTATACATCGGGAGTTGTCAATCTGAACGGAAATCCCGATTTGATTAATTTGGCGATAACTGCCGAAACAAGTTCAAATTCATTATTTTATATACCATTATCTTCGACTTCACAGGTTAAGGAATTTGACTTTTTAACTTTCACCGATGGTAAAGTTAGTTCGACAGGCATCGAGCAAGACGAATCGCCCGAAACGTTGAATAAAAAATCGAACATGAAACTGGGTTTTGATTTGGCTGTAACTCCAAAGACTGAAATACAAATACTTATCGACCCAAAAGTAGGCGACATTCTTAGAGCAAGAGGCAACGGAAACCTTAAAATATTCGTTGATCCCGATTTGGAACTGTTTGATATTACGGGAGATTACTCGATTGAAGAAGGCGATTACAACTTTACCCTCCCGAATATCAGCATCGTATCCCGCAAATTCACGATTAACAGAGGCAGCAGGATACGTTTCAACGGCGACATCGAAAACGCCGAATTGGATGTTACGGCTTCGTACAAAGAGCGCGTCTCTCTGGCAACTCTTTTTCCTGTCGATAGTTTAAGAAATCATCAGGTTGAATGTAAAATATTTATTACGGGACGAATGACGAATCCTCTCCTGAAATTTAATATTGATATTCACGATATTGACCCCGAAAAGAAAGCTCAGTTTGCAAATCTCGTCAATACCGACGAAAAAATGACACGTCAGTTCCTTTCGTTGCTGGTGCTCAAGGCTTTTTTGCCTGAACAGAATTTCGCCAGTCAGGATTTAGGCTCTACAACTTTAATGTACAACGCTTCGGAACTGTTATCGGCGCAAATAGGAAATTTGATATCGATGTTTAATTTGCCTATTCCTCTGGATGTCAATGTCGATTACAATTCCAATGCCAACAACGCTACAGGTGCGGGTTTTGGAATCGACGTAAGCACTCAACTTTTCGACAGGGTGATACTCAACGGAAGTGCAAGTAATACAACGACTTCAAACAGGAGTTTTATCGGAGATATCGAAATGGAAGTCTTGTTGGGAAAAAATGAAAATACAAGATTCAAAGTATTTTCGAAGTCGCGCGACTATTTTTCCGACGATATGGAAAGCAACAGAAACGGAATAGGACTATCGTATCGTTCTCAGTTTAACAAGTTTATCGATATCTTCCGTCGCAAAAAGAAAAAAAATAAATAGATTTTAGACTTACGATTTTGGATTGATGAACAGACAGAAATATAATCCCTTGTTTTTTACGCTGCTTGGCTGTTTGCTGGTGCTGCTGTTTGTTACGGATTTAATGGTCGGTTCGGTTGATATTTCGTTGAAAGACATTTGCGATTCGTTTTTCGGAGAGGAGATAGGCGCTTCGAAAATCCTGTATCGGTTTCGACTGCCAAAAGCCTGTGTTGCTGTCTTTACGGGTATTTCGCTATCGGTTGCGGGCTTGCAGATGCAGACGATTTTCCGGAATCCGTTGGCAGATCCGTATGTTCTTGGCGTCAGTTCGGGTGCGGGATTAGGTGTTGCGCTGTTCATTATGGGCGCATCGTCGTTTGCTATTGTGGAATCGTTGCGCGATGTGGGGACTTATGTTGCGGCCTTGGGCGGTTCGTCCATTGTGCTGATTCTCATATTGCTTGTGTCGTTGCAGGTGAAAAATGTGATGTCGATATTGATACTCGGCGTGATGTTCGGCAGCGGAATATCAGCGATAATCAGTATCTTACAGTATTTTGGCGCTAACGCCGGTGTGAAAACATACGTGATCTGGACTATGGGCAGTTTGGGTTCGGTGTCGTCCGACAAAATTTTGTTGATGGGCGTCGCTTTATTTGCAGGTGTCGTGATATCAATTTTTTCCATCAAACCGCTGAATGCGCTTCTTTTAGGAGAAAATTATGCTAAAAGTATGGGCGTCAATATACAGCGTTCACGAAACATCGTGTTTTTAGGAACAAGCATATTGACGGGAACAGCCACAGCATTCTGTGGACCAATCGGTTTTATCGGAATAGCCGTCCCGCATCTGACAAGAATGTTGTTTCGACAAGCCGACCACCGTGTACTGATGCCCGGAACAATGCTAACCGGCTCATGTATAATGCTTTTGTGCGATATTATCTCGCAGTCGATAATCAAAAATATAACCCTGCCAATAAACTCTATCACCGCACTGCTGGGAATCCCCGTAATTATCTTTGTCATTTTCAGTACACAAATGACAAAAATGAAATAGATTTCCTAAAAAAAATCAGAATTTGCAGAATTATAGAATTATCAGAATTTTGTACAATCCTGTTAATTCTGATCATAGTTGGCACAGCTGAACCGACCTTTTTCCTTTCAATAAGAAAAAAATCATTAACTTTGCACCCAAAAAACAGCAGTATGGAATTAATAGGAGATAATAAATCAGGTGCAACTGAGAATCAGGAAAGACAGTTAGTATCATTTGATTGGGCGATAAAACGCATATTACGCAATAAAACGGATTTTGAAGTAGTGGAAGGTTTTATAAGCGAACTGTTGAGGTGTGA
>JAITKY010000277.1 GCA_031278135.1 Prevotellaceae bacterium
AACACAAAACATACATAATCAAAATTTTATTCTTCATTTATTATAAGATAAAAAACAGTTTAAATGTTATTATTAACGGGCTATGTATATGCAAAAATCGTGCCAAAGTATTTATTGGCGATATTTTGAATAAGAAATGGAAAATTAATAAGATAGATATAACAATACTTCCTGCTGGGACGACACTTTATTGAGATATGAGTGAAATCTTAAACAACCAATTAATAAAGTGTCGTCGCTGCGGGACTTTAATAAGTGGAAACCTTATTATAAACAATGTTAGACATTAAGAATAATAATTTTCCACTTTTTTTTAAAATCATTAAATCCTAATCTATTTTTTAGTTTCTTGATGCAATTTTAGAAAGCAATCGTAAGATTTCCAGGTACAACCATACCAGAGTAAGCAGTAATCCGAACGCTCCGTACCATTCCATATACTTGGGCGCTCCCATTTGAGAACCTTTTTCGATGAAATCGAAATCAAGCAACAGATTCATAGCCGCAATCACCACAATTACAGCGCTTATACCTATACTCAGCCAACTTGCACCGTGATAAAAAGGAGTTGCTACATGAAATAGGTTAAGGATAATAACCACCAAATAAAACACTCCTATACTGATGGTTGCAATCACTATCACCGAGCGCAGTTTGTTTGTCACTTTAATCAATCGCGTTTGGTAACAAAACAGCATCACTAAAGCCGTCAATAAAGTTATTGTTACGGCAGTAAATACGATTCCCTGAAACCGTTCTTCAAATGCTTTTTCAAAAAATGCCGATATCGCTCCGAGAGCAAACCCTTCTGCTGCTGCGTATAAAGGTGCAAGATAGGGTGAAGTTTTGGGTGCAAAACAGATTATCAATGCAAGTACTAATCCTGAAATCAGTCCTCCCCACAACCATGGAGTAACAGCTGTCGGATTGTTTGCATAAAAAACAATGTACCAAGTGTAGGATGCAGCCAAAACCGTCATCGCTATCAACATAAACGTTTTGATAACAGAGCCTTTCACTGTCATTGTCCCACTCGGGGAACTTACTGAAGCAACTTTCTCAAAAATGCTTTCTTTCATTGCCGGATTCGATGAATTTCCAAATATAGCCATATTATTAATACTTTAAAACATTAAAAAACTAAAATTAAATTTTCGTGCAAAAGTAGTAAAAAAAATTGAATCAACTGATTTTTTTCCGGGAATTGAAAAAAAATCGGTCAATTCAAATTTTTCATATATCTTTGCCCCCGCATTTTTAGAGACTCCGTAGCTCAGTTGGTAGAGCAATTGACTCTTAATCAATGGGTCGAGAGTTCGAGCCTCTCCGGGGTCACTCAATAAAAACGCCTTCGATTCAGTATATCAAAGGCGTTTTTCTTTTATATCGAAGTAGTGGCAAAATTTTTTTGCCCTCACAGTATCAGAATTTACAGAAGTGCAGTTTTGAGTGAACAGATTGTAGGCTGAAAAGTATTGCCGGTTTTATGTTTAGAGTATGGACTTGCCGGCTGTAGAAGTAGTTACAAATATGTTAATTCTGCAAATTTTGTTAATTTTGCCATAAAAAACGTATCTTTGCACGTCAAAAAATATATGAAAGATGATATCAAGAAAAGAAGCGTGGGCGTTACTCACCGAATACAATCAGGACGATTTTCATTTGCGGCATGCGCAAATTGTGGAAGGTGTAATGCGTTATTTTGCTGTGTCGTTGGGCTACGAAGAAGAGGCTGATTTCTGGGCGATTGTCGGATTATTGCACGACCTCGACTTTGAAATGTATCCCGGAGAACACTGTATCCGCCAGCAGCAAATCATGCGAGAAAACAACTTGGACGAACGGCTGATACGTGCAACAGCAAGTCACGGTTACGGCATAAAGGTGGACATCGAACCTGTCCATGAAATGGAAAAAGTCCTGTATGCTGTCGATGAATTGACAGGATTGATTGGCGCTGTTGCATTGATGCGACCATCCAAAAGCGTGATGGATCTGGAAGTTCCGTCGGTGCTAAAAAAGTTTAGATCAACAAATTTCGCAGCAGGCTGTTCACGGGAAGTGATCGAGCGTGGCGTTGCAATGTTGGGATGGGATTTGAATACGTTGATAGAAAAAACAATCCTTGCCATGCGGTTGTTGGAAGGAACCGTTTTCTCTTAATCCGAATAAACTACATTAACCGGAATTTTGAGGAATAGATAAAAGAATTGGAAGCCTCAAATTTTTAAAGTTACTTGGATTGTTTGTAAAATTGCCGCTGCAATAATGGATTGGTTATTGGGCAAGTGAAAAAAGTTCGCGTAAGAGATGGAGTAAGTTCATTCCTGCATCAGATTAATGACAAGGGACTGAAAAAGGCTTTCCGAAAGTTCGGCGATATATTTTTCGAAAACAGAGATATCGGAAAAAGTTCCTGCTTTACTCCATGCGTAACCGGAATAGTATGTTATGGACTTATCGCAGTCGCAGACAGCCAAAACATGTGAATACGAATCATTCCCGATTTTATAAGTTTTGAGGGCTGTTTTTTTGTATCCATCGGGAAATACCATTGCCATAGCTACATTTTCGACTTTTTTGCTGTATGGTTCGAGGTATATCACATAATTGTCTTTTGCGATAATCGAATCGTTTCCGTTACGTTTCACAACTCCAGCGGCTACGGTAATTTTTCCGGAAACGCCTTCGTATGATTGAGTTATCTTAGTTAATTGAGAACCTGCGTCAATTGAAAACGTACGCGTTTCGGCATATTCTTTTCCGTTCACGTTGAGTTTGTTGTACGTAAGTTTGAAAGTAGAACGGATGGGACCGTTTTCCAGCAATTCCTGATATACAAAATTTTCGTTCAGCCACAACGAATCGTTCACAAAGGGAGCCATTGCACCGGCTCCCAGTGAACGTCCAACCTTATAATCATCAAGACCTTCGCCATGATCTTCGTGATATGATGCTTTTCCCGTCAAGTCGTCGTTATACCATTTATCGATAATCAATTTGTCAGTCTTTTTATACCATACGTCGATGCCATTACTTGGTCCGTCGATGGGTTTCAACGCTGCTCCATAGATACGGAAAGCCACTTTGTCGTTTTCCCATGCAAAATCGTCTTTTCTCTCCTTGATAAATCGAGCGTAAGTTTTCGGCTCGAACTTCCGGATCTCTTTTCCCTTTTTCAATACAAAAGATTGAGTTTCACCTGCTTTTATATCAAGTTGAAAAATGATTTTTTTATCGTACGTTATCTGGTATGCTACAGATGCGTCGTGCGAATCTGTAAGTTCGATTTTCCGGTAATCGAATGTTCCAAGTCTCTGTTCTACATCCTGTAAAGGGATTTCCACTGTTTGGCTTCTCCTGTCGAAACCCGACGGATTCTGCACCGTTAACACCATTTTCTTCGCTTCGCATGATGTAAACAATATCAGCGCCACGACAACGACAAAGTTCTTTACATTGACAATTACCGGACTATACATATTCAACAATTTACGATAATGCTGCAACCGCCGAACCAATCAGGTTGGCATTCGACATTATCGGGATATGTACCTGAATGTCAAGACCAAACTCTGCTAATAACCGGTGAAGTTCATCTAAAACGATGTCTTTATAGTTTTTGCCGAGAGAATCGTGACTCCAGAACAGGCTTCCTTCCGCTGTCAAACAAACGCTTTTGATTGAATTGTCGTGCGAATGAAGAACCAGAATCAAACCTGCCAGCGAAGCCGCAACAAGTTTTGCCGACCGCTGGTAAATCCACCGCGACACGCGAACGTATCTTTTTTTGTGAATATCAGGGAAATTCATTATGCTCGTTAACTTCTGGGCGTCGAATTTTTCTTCGAACTTGTCGCAAGGGAAAACCGATTTCAGGATTTCGCCAAGATACATTCCGGAAACGCCTTTTTCGAAACGTTGCCGTCCTTTGCTGTCGGAACAGGCATCCACTTTGTCGTCTATGACCGTCAAATACGGAGGATAGAAGTTTCCCGATTCGAGATTGATGGGAATCAGACCTTTCTGCGTGTATCCGTGGTCGAGTTTCGTAATTTTGTCCGACTTGATGAATGTCGCCATATTAGTTCCGGTTCCCACGATCAAGCCGATATGAGCTTGAGCGTTCCTGTCGGTCAATCCGGAGAAAAGGCTGGCGATAGTGTCGTTTATAACTTTGATACTCGTGAAATTAGCATGTTCGAGGTTTTTGTTTAGATATTCCATCAAAGGTTTACCAACAAAATCGTTGAGCATTTCCACGATGTTTACGCCTTTAGTCCAGCGAAGCAGTTTAGCATCGCCATCGAGCGCAGGTTCAGCAGGATACGAAAAACAGTATCCTATAGAGTTCACGCCTTCCAGATTGAGTTCACTGATAAGATCAGCGATCTCTTCAAAGAGGTTTTCGCGGGTAAAACCATCCTCTTTCATCAGCGAAAGGTCTTTTTTGAACCCATTTTCGGGACGGATAACAGGTTTACCGTCAACGAAATCCACTATTGCCGCCCGGTAATTAGTCCCGCCAAGATCGAGAACGAGGGCTTTCCCCTGTTCGATATTTTTGTTGGGATTAATGTAAGTAGGAAGGCACTGTACTTCCATGTTGTCTTTTTCAAGACCTTCATTTACTTTTGCTTCAAGAGATAAAGCAATTTTTTTCAGTTCTTTAGTCTCTAACTCAAATATATTCTTCTTCATAGAGATGTTATTTTTAAAAATTTTTTAAAATAAAATATCATTATCTGGCTGCAAAGGTACATCTTTTTTTGATTCGCGCGTCATTTTATGAAAAATTTTTTTTCCTGTTTGCAGAATATCGCTGAAAAAGGGCAGTTTAGCGATTGCTGTACTGCCCTAAAATAAAATAAAAAATAAAAAAATTAATTTATTATTTTACATTTTGTAAAACAAAAGATATTAATTCGTAATTGATTTTACCCACGAATCTATTCTTTCCGGGGTTTTGTCTTCTTCGTTATCGTTGTCGATTGCCAATCCAACAAATTTACCGTCAACAACGGCGTCGGTATCACCGGTTTCGTATCCGTCAGTCGAAACGCTGCCGATAATTTCACATCCTTTGTCTTTGATTGCGTCGTAGATTTTACGCATCGCTCCACAAAACGAATCGGAATAAGTGTAAGAATCGCCACAGCAAAACAGGGCAACGGTTTTTCCTCTTAAATCCGTCGATTTGAGGATGTCAAGATACTTTTCCCAAAAATACTGCAAATCGCCAATCCCTGTCGATGATGATCCGAAAATCAAAAAGTTATACGTCAACAAGTCGCCTCCATTCGATTCGATATTGTGTACATCGCTCGCCGATATGCCTAATTTTCCGGCAATTATCCCGGCAACTTTTTCTGTTGTTCCTGTCGAAGAACCATAGAATATTCCTGTTTTTCCCATAATTTTTAACTTTTTTACTATTAACAAAATGTCTTATTTTAAAAGTGCAAATTAAATGAAAAAATCTGATGTACGAAAGATTTTTTTGATAGATAATATTTATGGAGCAATTTATTGTTGGATGCGTTCATTGACATATTTTGTAATTCCGTCAAAATCATTGGGATGAAACCATTTTATTTCTGGATAGCGGGCAAACCATGTAATTTGCCGTTTAGCGTATCTTCGGGTATTTCGTTTGATCAGTTCGATTGATTTCTCAAGATTTGTTTTTCCGTCGAAACAGTCGAATAATTCTCTGTAACCGACTGTTTTTAAGGCGTTGAGTTCTTTGAAACGGTACAGTTTTTTTGCTTCGGTTTCCAATCCGGCTTTCATCATCCTGTCCACACGCAGGTTGATACGGTCGTACAACAAATTGCGATCCATTGTCAGCCCGATTTTTACAATATCGAACAGACGCGACTTTTCAAAATTTTTCCGTAGCGACGAATACGGCTTTCCCGAACTGATACACGCTTCCAACGCTCTCATAACACGCTGGGGATTATGGATATCTATCATTCCGCAAATATCGGGATCCAATCGCTTCAATTCGAAGCGTAAACTTTCTATTCCTTCGTTTTGATAGCGTTCGACAATTGTTTTTCGCAGTTCTGCATCGGTGCCGGGGATATCGTCGATACCTTTGCAGACGGCATCGATATACAATCCCGAACCTCCGACAAGCCACACGTAATCATGAGTTTCAAACAGTTTATCTACGGTTTTCAGTGCGTCGATTTCGTATTTTCCGGCAGTGTATTCGTCGAAAACAGAGCGCGATTTAATAAAATGATGTTTCACTTCGGCGAGTTGTTCCGGTGAAGGCGTCGCCGTTCCGATATCCAATTCCTTATATACTTGTCGTGAATCTGCCGATACTATCTCTGTTCCGAAATATTTCGCCAGACTGATACTCAAATCTGTTTTCCCGATTCCCGTAGCTCCAAGTAATACTAAAAGAGTCATAATCTGTGTTTTAATTGTCTATAAACAAATATAAATCGCTATATTTTCGAAGACAAAAGTACAAATTTCGGAAATATTACTATTTTTACGCCCAAAATTAGAAGGAATATGTTTGAGATTTTGTTTGAATATCCGTTTTTGCCGTTCCTGATTTTTGTTGCGCGTATCTGCGACGTAACTATTGGGACTCTGCGTATTATATTTGTTTCGAAAGGAATGAAAACTGTCGCTCCCTTTCTGGGCTTTTTCGAAGTTTTGATATGGATTGTCGTTATCAGCCAAATACTTACCAAAGCAAATGACTGGATTTGTTATATCGCTTATGCTTCGGGTTACGCTACGGGCAATTATATCGGAATGATAATTGAAGAACGGTTGGCTATGGGGATCTATCTTGTGCGTGTATTCACGTTAAATAGTGGAAATGAACTTGTTCAAATCCTGAACAGAAAAAATTTCGGCGCCACCTGTTTGAGAGGACGTGGGATATCGAGTGAGGTCGATGTAGTGGAAATTGTTGTCGGTCGTAAAAACATGATTGTAGTTGAAGCGGCGATAAAAGACTTTGATCCTGACGCTTTTTTCGTTGTTGAAGATGTTCGTTCGACTCAGAAAGGAATATTTCCCTCAAAAAATCTTTCACTGCTAAAACGCTGGAGAATAGGAAAATAAAATGAATGATGAGCGATGAATGATGAGCGATGAGTGATAATCCCGCCGGGTCCCGAAGTTCCCTCCGGATGCAATAAAAAACGAAAAATAAATATTAAAAAAAAAAATGTATCTTTGCAGCGTAATGTTTTGATGAATATTTATTATATATAATTGAATATGAGACCTATTTATACTTATTTGGTTTTTG